>JAGRAN010000113.1 GCA_020434585.1 Bdellovibrionales bacterium | reverse complement strand
GTGCGCATCGACATGAGCGAGTACATGGAGAAATTCTCCGTATCGCGCTTAATCGGAGCTCCTCCAGGTTATGTCGGATACGAAGAAGGCGGACAGCTCACCGAGGCAGTGCGCCGTAAACCGTACTCCGTAATTTTGTTTGATGAAATAGAAAAGGCGCACAGCGATGTCTTTAACATACTGCTGCAGATACTTGACGATGGTCGGGTGACCGACTCTCAAGGACGCACCGTCAATTTCAAGAACACTGTTATTATCATGACTTCTAATATCGGCTCGCAGTATTTGCTTGAAGGTGTGAACGAAAAGGGTGAAATCACCGAAGGTGCCCGTACCCATGTAATGCAGGAAATGCGAGGCAAGTTTCGTCCGGAGTTTCTGAACAGAGTAGATGAGATCATTTTATTCTCGCCGCTCACCCTTGCGGAAATAAAGCGGATCATCGACCTGCAAGTCGTCACCTTGGAGAAGCGGCTCGCTGAGCGCAATATTTCACTGGAGCTGACCGAATCAGCCAAGGACTTGATCGCCAAGGAAGCTTACGATCCGATGTATGGAGCGCGTCCGCTCAAACGCTATATTCAGCGTCAGCTTGAAACCCAGATTGGACGGGCGATTATCGCAGGAGAAGTAGCCGACGATGCCGCTGTTCTGGTTGACTCCGACGGCGACAAGCTAAAGATAAGCGTGTCTAAGCCGCAGGGCGGTTTGCGGGCAGTTGGATAAAGAGTTCGATACGGAATCTTCGCTCAGTTGTCGAAACATTGAGGGATTTTTCGCCGCAACGCTCAAGACAAACCTCCAATAAGCCGGCCGGCTCCACACGCAGTCGCAGAGGACTTCTGAGCTCATCAGGAGAACTGATGAGACCAGGTGTGGAAGCCGGCTCGGCAGAGGAGGGCAGACGAACGGGCGGACCGTTACGCCAGCGGCGGGGAGTCGAACGAGAGATGGTCAGGCGGAAGACGGTCACCGTGATCACGGATGACAGTCTCGCGCGTCGGCAGTGACTGACGGACGGCGGGCGGCGGTGCGGGCGTCGGGGCACTCAAGCGACATACTCCGTCGCTCTCGTGCGCCGGGGGCACAGCACCGAGATCCATGTCCACAGCCAAACCTGGTCCACTTCCTCGTTCACTCGATCGCTTCGTGGCCATAGGTGTCTCCTTAGTAAATGGCCAACTCCACTTCGTGCGGTTCACTCCAATGTGAAACGTGGTACACGAGCGATAAGAATCGACATGACGTCAAACTCTTATCGCCCGTGCGTAAGAACCTGTATCGGCGGGTAAAAATCCCTGAGTCTTTCGACAGGCTTCGCGATACCCTGAAAAATTTTCAATGATCCACAGCTATTTCCTAGCAATACACAGACCAATACATCGGGTCAAACGACTAAAGTTAGGTTGAGATTAGTGAAATTTTAGCGGTGTGATAACAGCATGTTAGAAAATACCTCAGCCAGACAACTCAGGGGCGAAATCAGGAACAATCTCGCTCACTCCACGTACTGAATGGCTCTGCAGTAATCTGCGGCCTCAGCTCACCCGCCAGGTAGCTTGAGCCGAGGATAACACTGAGGGAACGCGGTCCCACCGACCTAGCCTGCTTCAGCGCCTGCAAAGGGTCCTCAATGACGTCCGCTCTCGGCAATAAGTTCTGCAGCAGTTTAGGGTCAACGCTCGTTTTATTGTCACACGTAGTTGCGATGAACTTAGTCACACGACTATTGCGGTCAGCGAACTCGCTAAGCAGCGCGCACATTTTCTCCCAATCTTTTCTAGACAAAACTGCCACAACGAAAACAAGCGAATCAAAGTTCTCAAGCTGCGCCTCTGGACTCTCCAGGTAGGTCAGGACTGATTTTATTCCATCCTCATTATGTGCCGCATCAAGAAGCACCGAGGACAGGTCGTCACCAGCTCCGTCGAAAAACTCTAGCCGCGCCGGCCAGCGCACACACTCTAAGCCATAACGAATTACTTCATCCGCAACGCCTAAAGAACGAGCCACGCGAACGACAAGCGAGGCGTTATCGAGCTGATGCTTGCCGCGCAATGCGAGCTTACAGCCAGCAACGAATTCACGGTCACATCGCTCAATCCGAACAACTTCAGCGCCACGAGCTGCGGCAGTCTGCTCAACGACCTTTAGCGCCCCCTGCGGCAGGTCGCCGGTATACACTGGGACTCCGCGCTTAATGATTCCGGCTTTCTCGGCTGCAATCTTTTCCAGCGAATCGCCAAGAATCGCCGTATGATCAAGTCCAATCGAAGTAATGACACTAGCTTCCGGCTTACTCAGCACATTCGTCGCATCAAGCCTTCCGCCAAGGCCCACCTCGATGACGGCGTAATCAACTTCCCGACGCCCAAACTCCACGAATGACGCGGCGGTGGTAATTTCGAAAAACGATGGATCGACACCGCATGTTTCCGCTGCACGCTTTACTTCCAGCAAAGCCGAATCAAACCTTTCAGCATCACAGGGCTTGCCGCCGACAACACATCTCTCGGTAGGATCAATTAGGTGCGGCGATGTAAACTGACCTACTTTGCAGCCTAATGCGTTAAACACCGCCGCAAGCATCGCACTGACCGAGCCTTTCCCATTAGTGCCTGCAACATGCAGGGTTTTGTATTGGTCTTGCGGATTGCCCAGAGCTTCGCACAGTTTTGTTGGCAAATCTAAACCGAACTCACGCACACCGTCCCAAAGCGCGTGCTGTTCTAAGTAAGTTAATCCTTCGCCGCGAGGTTTGTTGGTGGTGGTTGAAGCGAGCGACATGGTTTACGCGCTAGCCGGCATAACCAAGTGCTTCCATCACCAAATCGTGGATCAGTGGACGGAATTCGCGAATCTTTATGTTTTCGGTCGACGGGTGAATGCGATTGCTGAGCAACACCACATCCAGTTCACGTTCTGGATCGATCCACAGTGAACAGCCTGTATAAGCTAAATGTCCGACAGCTAGGTCTGAAAAATGTGCCCCACTGCTGCTACTGCCTTTGGTTGGGGTATCCCAGCCCAGCGCCCAAGTAGAGCCGGGGACAATGTCGTCACGTGTCCAGAAATAACGCACGATGTCACGTGAGAAGAGCGATCCTCTTCCATGCCAACATTCAATCAATTCATGTGCAATTGCATGAACATCAGTCGCCGTTGAAAAAAGTCCGGCATGACCCGCTACTCCACCCATTACCCAGGCGTTTTGGTCAAACACTTCGCCGCACAGCACGCGCTTACGCCATGGACAGTCAGCCGTAGCCGCAATGCGCTCAGTGACAGGTTCAAGACCGCTGCGTTTCAACTGAGAGAGATCGATAAACCCGCTGTCGCGAAGCTTCAGAGGTGAAATAATTTTCTCTGTCGCAAGCCTATCAAGGGTCTTCCCGCCGCTGACGACTTCGACTACGTCGCCCAAGAGTATGAAGCCTACGTCGCTGTACTTGACTGCCTTGCCAGGCATGTTGTCGAGTCTTGCTCGAAATATATCATTGTAGACGAGCTGAGCCGCAGCTCTGGTCCCCATTATTCCAGCACGCTCTGCCCGATCAGCTTCTTGGATTCTGCGGTAAAACGGAATTACATCAGGATAGCCCGAAGAGTGCGTTAGCAGGTGGCGAACCGTCATCTGCTCTTTGCCGTAGGTGCCGAATGTCTGGAAGAAGCGCGAAATGCGATTGTCGATGTTAATCTTCCCTTCCTGCGCAAGCTGCATAACCAGCGAGGTAGTAACCAAAGCTTTCGTTAGCGACGCAACATCAAACACTGTATCGATCGCCATCTCCGCACGGACAGGCAGCACGCTGCGGCTTCCAACCGCTTTATGATAAACAACCTCCCCGCCACGTCCCACAAGCAGCACAGCACCAGGAAATACCTTCCCGTCTTTAGACGCATCCTCAAGTGCCGTACTAACTTTCGTCCAATCCATATTAGTATTCTCTATGCCGCTCACGCTGGATTCAGACCGAGCAGCTTTACCTGATTCGAATCAATCTCCGCTTTAGACCCGAGCGGAAGAGGAATATTTAATCCATTATGTCCGAACGGAAAATCCTTCAGCACTGGATAGGTTGTTTCCGGGACCATCGAAGTGACGAACCAATCGAAAACATCGTCTACACTTGGGCCGTGTTTAGCTTCACAGCGGTCGAAGCGGCCAAACACCAGTCCGGCTAGTTTGTTGAGCTGCCCGGTCAGCCGAAGATGCTCCAAACAACGCTGAATTCTGAATGGCGCTTCCCCAATATCTTCTAAAAATAGAATGCACCCGTCGAGCGAAACCTCCCATCTAGTCCCCAACAAGGCCGTCAACGCCGTCAGGTTCGCAGCGACGATTTTCCCCTGCGCGGCACCGTTACGCAAAACCTTCGCATTCAGCTTAATCTGCCATTTCGGATCTGATAGAAGCTTCAGCAATTCGTCGACACTCTTTCTTGAGTCTTCGCTCTCATAGTATTCCGCAAACTCTTTACTAATAGTCGGTCCATGCACGGCCTTTCCGCCGGCTCCGTAAAGCGGAAGCAGTAAACATGTAACATCGGAATAGCCAACAACGGGCTTTCCGCAGTTTCTCAGTAAATCAAAATCAAGGTGCGGCAGTAGCTCGAGCGAACCGTAAGCACCGCGCGCTGCGACTAGCACACTGACATCGTCGTCTGCGGCGAGCTGATGTATCGCAGAAACTCGCGCCTGCACCGAATCGCTGGCGAATCCATGTTCGTATTTGCCGTAGTTTGCAGAGGGATCAAGCGGTGCTTTCGCAGTAAAGCCGAGCTTACTCAATGCATCACAACCGCTATTGTACCGATCGGGACTTGCGGGCGAGCCAGGGGCGATAACACCGATATTTGCTCCAGCAGATAGCGCCGCTGCCTGTTTCATCAAAGTTAGTCCGCGTTCAAAGATTAATTAGACTTTTTAATAACAGATTGAATCTGCATACACGACCTGCGCTTCAGTCCATTACTAGAAAGTTAACTACCTACAATGACTTAAAAACTAACACAATAACCACACTAGAGGTGGTAAAACTTTTTAGAGAGTTATAGTTAGAAAAACTTTGTTTGCTCGCATCAAAATCGATAGAAACCCCATATGGCCTTAACCCTCCGCTTGGCTTAGCCTTAGGTACGCCGAAAACGCAGCAGCATTGATATGAAAGTCCTAATTGTAGACCCAGACACGACACGCTTGAGGACGATTCGCAGCATCCTCGCGAACTTGGGCTACAAGGCCGCCGACGTCGACAGTGAAAACGACGGCGAGTCCGCCCTAAACAGCGTGAAGCGAAAAAAATATGACATAGTCTTTACCTGCACCAAGCTGCCGCGCATGGACGGAATTGCGCTGGTTAGCGAAATTAAAAAGGACAAACCTGCTGTTTCTGTAATCGTCTACAGCTCGGAGCCATCCAAGGAAGAGGTCGTTGCCTCAATAAAAGCCGGTGCGAGCAGCTATTTTGTCCACCCCTGCTCAGTCAGCGACATTGAAGATTCGCTAAAGCGTGCCGTCGGTAAGTCCAAAGTCTAAACATCCGTAAGGTTAGGCTCCTAGATTCATCTGTGGTAAAAAGCGGCTTCGCTAAGCAGAATATTCGGCTAAGTTAAATGTTTGATTCACTTTCTTCAAAACTTGAAGGCACATTTCGCAGGCTTAAAGGGCAGGTAAAACTGTCGGAAAAAGATGTCGACGCCGCCTTAGCTGACATTAAAACTGCCCTGCTCGAGGCGGACGTAAACTACCAAGTCGTAAAGAAGTTCTGCGAAAACGTCCGCAAAAAGTCGCTCGGCAAGGCCGTTCAAAAAAACCTCAATCCCGGCCAGATGGTCATCAAGTTCGTGCACGAAGAACTTATTTCGGCCATGGGAGAGCACGTTGATCTTAATCTGAACAATGCTCCGCCAGTCGTGTTGATGGTGGTCGGACTCCAGGGATCTGGGAAAACCACTTCCTGCGGCAAACTCGCAAAATACCTGCGTGATGAAAGAAAGCGGCGCCCACTGCTCGTTCCAGCAGACGTCTACCGCCCTGCGGCGATTGAACAGCTTAAAACTCTCGGCAAACAGCTCGACGTCGAAGTGTTTGATTCAAAAACTGAAGACTCACCCGTCGACATTGCGACCCGCGCGGAAGAGTACGCCCGCAAAGCTGGTTTTGATACGATCATTCTCGACACCGCTGGGCGGCTGCAGATTGATTCGGCGCTAATGGACGAGCTGGTCGATATCGTTGAAAATTTGGAGCCCCACGAAGTATTGCTCGTAGCCGATGCGATGACCGGCCAAGAAGCTGTGAACGTCGCGAAAGGCTTCGACGAATGTCTCGATATCGACGGGATAGTTCTGACCAAACTAGACGGTGATGCCCGAGGCGGGGCTGCGCTGTCTATGAAATCTGCGACAGAAAAACCCATCAAATTTATCGGCTTAGGTGAAAAGCTCGAAGCATTAGAGCCGTTTCACCCGGACAGATTGGCTTCGCGCATCCTTGGAATGGGCGATGTCTTGACATTAATCGAAAAAGCCAGCAAAACAATCACCTTAGAAGACTCCAAGAAACTGCAGAAAAAACTCAAGAAAAACGAGTTCACTTTGCAGGACTTTTATGCTCAGCTGCAGACCCTGAAAAAAATGGGGTCAGTTAGTTCTCTGATGCAGATGATTCCCGGCGCCGGCAAGCTGGCACAAGGAATTGATGAAGGACTAGCTGAGAAGGAGTTTAAGCGCATCGAGGCAATGATTCTTTCGATGACTCCTCAGGAGCGAGAGAATTATTCGATAATCGACGGCAGCCGTAGGCGTCGAATCGCCAACGGTAGCGGCACAACTGTTGAAGACATAAACAAGCTTCTTAAACAGTTCACCGATATGCGCAAAGTAATGAAACGGGTTACAAAGATGGGCCCTGGCGCTCTAGGCAGCCTGGCCGGAATGATGAAAGGCGGAATGAAGCTTCCGCCGGGAATGCGATAAGTCAGCCAAAACGCAAATAGGAGAGAATACTGTGGCTGTAACATTGAGACTCACTCGAAAAGGACGCACCAAGCGACCGTTCTACCGCATAGTAGCTGCGGACAAAGAAAAACGCCGCGACGGCAGATTCTTGGAACTGCTTGGAACATACGATGTCCTGCAGGATCCTCCAGTAATCAATCTAAACCAAGAGCGCGCTAAATATTGGATCGAAAAAGGCGCGAAACCTTCTCCGACCGTACAGCACATTATCTCCAAAGAGATTCCCGGCTATTACGAAGAAATCGAGAAAGGCCGTCTGGCTAAGATTCAGGCGAAGCGAGCAAAGCGCAAAGCTGCCGCAAAATAGACTTCAAAGAATCTCCGCTTGATGTGGGGATTCAAATAGACGCTTAAAACCAGTTCAATTAAGTTTGAGCTGGTTTTTTTTTGCCTTACTTGGAATGGCGCTGCTCAATCAATTTTTTGCTCAGCTCGCCCAATACTTGATACACCCCGGAAGCTTCAGGCAGTTCTGCGTCAAGCGCCGCCATATGACGAGCAATCACGGCACTGTCCCCTCTCACAAAAGGTCCCGTGACAGCATCCTCAAACGCCGTACCTCGCTCCAAGCTGGCTAGCACCCCTCTCGCCACGGACAGCATAATTTCACGGGAATCCTCAGGAGTGACGCCGGCTGTTTCGATCGCCTTGGCGCTCTCGCACAGCAGCGCAGCCAAATGTCCCGCCGAGAGCAGCGTCCCGCAATGATAAAGTGCGCGGTTGATCCCGCTAACCTCAACAAGAGTGCCATTCCACGCTCCAACAAAACTTTCGAACAAGCCACCGAGCTCACGGTCCCCTTCAAAGGTATAGACAACATCCGACGGCAAAGATGGCTGAATTTTACGAATTGGCGTGCAGGGGTGAAAAACGGCCGTCAGACTTCCCCGCTCCTTAAAACAGCGCAGTGTATCGATGGCGGTTGCTCCGCTAAGATGCACAACGCAGCTGCCCGACCAATCCTCCCGCAACGCGCAAACCGCCCGAGCAGCTTCTTCAAGCACATCATCCGGCAATGCTAGCAGCAGTAGTATGTTTCCTTGGAAGGCTTCGGAACACGACGCCGAATCTGATAACAAATCTGCAGCTAAGGTCTGCTCGGCCCCAACTATTGCGTTAGCTCGCTGCAGCGATTCTTGTGAACGAGAAATTAATGCTTTAGGAGCCGCACCAACCGCTGCAAACATCGAGGCGACAGCCGTGCCCGCCTTGCCTGCACCGGCCAAGACCAGATCCATCTCTCTCCTTACTTGCCTTTAACTTCGAATACACTGCGCTCGCAATCAGCAAATCTGCGCTGGTGCTCAAAGACAGCACTGGACAGTCCTGCAATTTCCTTCATCGCACTTTCGATTCCGGTCACCGCCCGAGCCTTTATCGCGTCAGCGTCGGCCTTCAGACTGTCCACGTCGATTTCGCCTTTGGTAACTTTATCGGCGGTTTCTTTATAAGCGTCACGAAACGGCTTGCCTTCATTAACCAGCCTGTATGCGTAGTAGGTCGCATACAGCTCCTGGGTCATGGCTGCTTTTAGCGCAGACTCGTTGACGGTAAACAAGCTCACTACGTGGCGAACTATGTCGAGCGACTCCGCGGTATCTTGCAAAGCACGCATGACCGGCTCTTTCGAGTACTGGTAGTCACGATGATAGTTAGACGGCAATTTACCGACGACCCAGGCCAGCTCCGTCGCAGCACCGCGCACGCGGCTCGCTCGAGCACGCAGCAGCTCCAAGACATCTGGATTGCGTTTTTGCGGCATAATCGAAGAACCTGTCGTGAGCTCTGTCGGCAGATCGAGGAAACCGAACTCTTCGGAAAAATACAGGTGCATATCCCACGCCAGCTTTTCAATAAGCGCGGAAACCTCCTCGCACCAATGCACAACTCTCAACTCAAATCGACCGCGGCTGTTTTGCACATCAATCGGGCTTCTCTGCACTTGAGAGAATCCCATCAGCTTGGCAGTTAAGGTTCTATCGAGCGGAAGAGAAGCGCCGAAGCCGGCAGCGGCCCCAAGCGGATTCGCGTCTAAACTTTCGAGAACAGAGAGACCGAATCGCATCGAGCTGAGCGCGCTTTCAATAAACGCATGCATCCACATTCCGACGCTTGAAGGCATGGCGCGCTGCAAATGGGTATAGCCAGGCATATCCACATCGCCTAGCTCGTCGGCACGTTTGGCCATAGCGTCACACCACTGAGAAACTTGAAGTAGTAGGTCGATCAGGCTTGAACGCTGATAAAGACGCATTGCAGTGATTACCTGATCGTTGCGGGATCGACCGGCGTGAATTCGCTTGCCGCTCTCGCCAAGCTTTTCCACCAGGGCGGACTCAATCGCGGTGTGACAGTCTTCCAGTTCTGGTGGAATAACAAACGAGCCGCCGAGGGCCTGTTCGCGGACACTGGAAAGGCCCTCCAGAATTCCCGGCAGTTCGGCTTTGGGGAGGATTCCGGCCTCAGTCAGCATTCGAGCATGTGCGGCCGAGCCGAAGCAGTCCCAGCGCACCAGTGCTAGGTCTAGCTGCGGATCATTTCCAACAGTGAACTGCTGGACCGCCTGATCAAGCGAACCGCCTTTGTCCCACAATCTCTTAGCCATGCCGCAAATCCTCAATCGCCCTGCAAAAGGTTGAAAATACTCAGTCTGATTAGCACACTGCGCAAGAATTTGCTATTAACTGCCGGGCTATGATCAGCTTTCAAGTAATCACGCTTTTCCCTGAACTGTTCCGGGAATTCTCGGCAAATGGACTGATGCGCCGCGCTGTTGGCGAGGGAAACATCTGTCTCGAAACAATTCAACTGCGCGACTTTGCCATAAACGCCCAGGGCCAGGTCGACGATTCTCCTTACGGCGGCGGTTCAGGCATGGTGCTGCGCCCCGAGCCTGCAAAACGGGCAATTGAAACTGCGAAAAGCAAAGACCCCTCCGCGAAAGTTATTTTGCTGACTCCCCGAGGCAAACCGCTCAAACAAAAAGTTCTTCACGAACTTGCGGATCACTGCCGTGCGGGAAACGGACTCATCTTCTTGTGTCCGCGCTATGAAGGCGTCGATGAAAGGATTGCTGAAACGCTAGTCGATGAAGAGATCAGCATCGGAGACTATATCGTGATGGGCGGCGAACTCCCGTCAATGGTCGTAATCGAAGGAGTTGCCAGACTCCTACCCGGAGTATTGGGCAACAGCGAGTCAATCGAAGAAGAATCATTCGAACGCGACAGGCTAGAGTATCCGCAGTACACAAAACCTCAAGAATTTGAGGGCAACGCAGTCCCCGACGTGCTTCTTTCCGGAAACCATGCTGCTATAAATGCATGGCGCACTGAACGATCTGGCCGCGATACGTGGATGCGCCGACCAGACCTGCCGAGGCAAGCACCAAAACCTGCGGTAGAGATTTGCGCCGCCTTAGTTCACTACCCAGTAGTCGACAAAAGAGGTGACCTGATAACTTCTTCGATCACCACTATCGACTTGCATGACATTTCGCGCTCAGCAAAAACTTACGGACTATCCAAGCTCTACATTGTCCACCCCGTGCGCGCGCTTAGAGTTCTTTCTGAAAAAATAAACGATCATTGGTCTGGCGGCTTCGGGCTCGAGTACAATCCCAATCGATCGGAAGCCTTGGAAATTCTCAGCATCGTTCCGAACATCGACGACATGATTCTGGACATCGAAACGAGAACTGGCATTTTGCCTGAACTGGTCACCACATCCGCCAAACAGACTTCAGGCAGCTGTTCTGTCGACGATTACCGAGCGGCGCTCGCGTTGGTGGAAAAACCGCAAGTGATTGTATTTGGCACAGGTTGGGGCTTGGCCTCAGAAGTACTTGAGCGCGCAGATCGCCACTTAGAACCGCTCTATGGCCCTACCGATTACAATCACCTATCAGTGCGCAGCGCAGCGGCGATCATGTTTGACCGCCTATTCGGAGAAGTAAAAGGAGCTTAGCATCTTGCGAATTCCCCTTATCTGGTCCTCGCTGCTGCTTCCGCCACTTGCTGCTTATCTTGTTGTTACTTTAGGTGCACTCCCGTTTGAACATGCAATGGGTCTAGCTGTGCTCGCCTCGGCAACCGTTCTCTGGGTAACAGAGGCGATACCATTGCCCGCTACGGCACTGCTCGTGCCTGTAATGACTGTTTCAATCGGGCTACTCTCTGCAAAAGAAGCCTTTGCATCATTCGGCAATCCAATAATTTACTTGTTCGTGGGAGCGTTCTTCCTGGCGAAAGCTATGCAGAAGCACTCCCTTGACTTAAGGATCGCCTATCGTCTGCTTTCGTCTCCGCTTGGCGGCACGTCTTTTTTGGGAATTGCCGCCACGCTCGGTGGTATCTCGTTCTTTTTGAGCATGCTGATTTCAAATACTGCTACGACGGCGACTCTCTGTCCGGTCGTCGTCGGGATTATGAGCATCCTAGCGAGAGAAGATGACGACACACAGCGCACCAGCAACGCTACAGTCTTCTTACTTTTACTCGTAGCCTATTCCTCAAGCATCGGAGGGATCGCGACTCCCGTCGGCACGGTTCCTAATTTAATTACGCTCGGCTTTCTCAGAGAACTGCGCGGCGTGGAAATTTCATTCACTTCTTGGGTGCAGTTTGCTTTCCCCGTCGCGCTGGTAATGTTCCTTGCCTCGATTCCTATGTTCTCTTTTTTGGTGCCTGTGCGGGGGTATGAACACGCGAAGTTTGTTAAATTGCGAGAACACCTGCGTAGCGAACTAAACCGGCTCGGTGAAACCAGCCGTGCTGAAAAGCAAGTTGCGTTTTGCTTCGTTGCTGCGCTCGTGCTTTGGGTACTACCCGGCGCCCTAACTGCAATAATTCCCGAAAGCTCGGTCACCGCCTGGCTCTCTGAGCACCTACCAATGTCTACTGTTGCGCTTGGGGCCGGAATCGCTCTGTTTTTAATACCTGCCAAGCCGGGGGGAGCACCAAATCTAACTTGGGACGACGCAAAGCAGATCGACTGGGGAACGATAATGCTTTTCGGAGGTGGGCTATGCTTAGGTGCAATGCTGCAGCAGACAGGCTTAACCAAATTGGTCGGCGAGACCGTTTTCGAAGCCGTCGGTGAAAATCAATTGATGTTGATTACGGCCTCTGCGCTGGTCGCACTGCTGATTACCGAGCTTGCGTCAAACACTGCCAGTACAAGCATACTAATTCCAATACTGATTGGCGCGATTCCACCGGACGCAGCTGTGCACAACTACGCACCGGTGCTGGCAGCGTGCCTTGCTGCAAGCTATGGTTTTATGCTTCCTGTTGCGACCCCGCCAAATGCAATCGTATTTGGAACAGGTAAAGTTCCGCTGCGGCAGATGATTCGAGCTGGTGCTTGCATGAATGTTATTGGGTTGATTGCAGTGGTAGGCCTACTGCACTTTTGCGGAATTGCAGCGATGGCGCTGTAAAGCCGAACCTATTCGTCTTCGTCGGAATCGGCTAGCTTAGCAGCGTCTTCTTGACGCTTCTTTTCAAACTTCTCGCGCATTTCGTCTACAATTACGAGCTTGCCGTCGCTGATCAATTTAAAGATTCGCGAAATCTGCTCAGACTCTTCGTCGTCAATTACACCGTCAGCGTGAACCAACTTAATAAACTCATCGTGCTCTTCGCGAGTCATCACACCGTCTTCGATGTATTTATCAACCATTTCTTTGATATTGTCGGCCATAATTCACTCTTTCTGGTTCAGGGTTCGCTCAGCCCTTGGTAACATTCTAGCAGCTATTTTTTCTCTTTGCTCTTTTCTTCGGTTGAAATGTAGTTCTGAATATCCAGCATCGCCAGAAGTTCCGGGGGAAGCTTGGATGTGTCCGGAAAAACAGCAACATGCTGGCTAGTCAGGGAGGATACGCTATTTTCCTTGGCGTGAACGACCAGAACAAAGGCCGCAAAAGGAAATCGCGGGGTCAATTCACTTTCTCGGGCTAGACCCCAACTGCCGATAACCGTTTTGAGCAGACTCCCATCACGGTCGTACACAACTTTGTAGAAAGGCAGCATCGACTCCTTATCGACTGCAAGTATCATCCGTCCCGAACTATAAAACGGATCACGCGGACTAAGTTCTAAAATCCAAAAGTTTCTCGGAACAAAGAACACGCTGACCGGCGCCCAAGGAGCTGCTTGCGGAAGCCTGCGCGACTGATGGTTCCACAATACCATCGAAGGTGTGCCTGTTCGGGTCTGATAAGGTGCACGCACGACAGGAGCGCTTACTTCTTTCTTAGTCTCTGCAGTTTCGCCTTCCGGCCCTGCTGATGCTTCGGTTTCAGATTCCTTCTCACCGATCACCCTGATGCCGGGAGTGAACGACTCACTTTGCGAAACATCATACATTCGCAGTGACGGAAAAGGGGCCAGTAAGACTCTTTCCCCTACCACCTTGGCGTTAAATGCCTGAACCTTGCCCGACCAGACAAATACATCGTCACTCGTAACAATACTTCCAACCAGGTTATCGCTGCGATTAGACGAAAGCAGGGTACGAACCTTTCCTGTTACAGGAGAGTAAATCCACATCTGATCTTCGTCGGCTGAAAGGTAGCGCCAGCTCAGGCTGCTAAAGCCAAATACAACCGGCGGGTCAAGCAGCTGGAAAACCTCTTGTTCCATAAACTGGTTTTCCGCGGACTGCTGTTCAGCGGCCGGTGGGTAATAGCGGAACAAACCACCCGTGCTGTAACGCAGCAGCGATTGTGAACCGACCCAAGATAAATCCAAGTCATACAGCAGTGCCTGTGAAATGGATTTCGCAAAGGCAGTGTTCCAAAGAATTTTGTACGCTTTAACTTCAGGATCATTCTCCTTGTCCAGCACCTGCGCGTTGCCAAACGGAAACCCCGGCTTCGGAGGATTTTCCTTGGGAAGCAAACTACGATCTGAGCGAAGAGAATACGCCGCGTCCCCAGCAGATCCATCCCACGGCGGAAGATAAGTCCAAGCAAAATTTAGCTCTCGCACAACGCGAATGATTAACTTGCTTTCTTTCAGCCAAGCAGCCAGCGGCGCAATCAGGATCTCATGAAACAGCGATACGTTTTGGGAAGAGACGAAGAGTTTTGCTCCAGAGTCATCAGGCGCGGGAATCGGGGGAACACCTTTCGGCAGCGGAATAGAGTTCTCACCTTCTGAGGTCGCTTGAGCGACGTCCGCTGACTCAATGCCTGCTGTGGACTCAGGAGCGGCATCCTCTGCATAAACAGGCTGAGCTACCGCCAAAAGTAATACTAACAACTCTGAGCAAACGCGCCTGACTGAGTAACTACAGCTGCGGCGCATCGGTTGAGTGGTCGAACGGCCGTTTTTCAATCGCACGCATACGCTCCAGATGCTCTCTGAACAGCGCCTCCGGACCTTTGTCTTCCAAAATGCGAGAACGCTTCATTAGAGTCTCTTTGTCTTCGATAAAGGCTCTGGGGTCGGGCGGGTAGATCTCAGGATGAATTCCCGTATCCATCCTGATTGCATCAACCGGACAAGCTTCCACGCAGTATCCGCAGTAAATACAGAGCAGCGTGTCAATCTCGTACCGATGAGGAAACTTTTCGATGTTCGGATCGTCATGTTCGGCAGGTTCGATGTAAATGCATTTGGCCGGGCATGCGGTCGCACAGAGGAAACAGCTAGTGCACTTTATTGCTCCGCTCTCGTCGAGCGTAAGGCGATGTCGACCGCGATAGCCGGGAGAATATGGCATCCACTCGTCGGGATATTCGATAGTTGCGGCCCAGTCGGCTTCATTGCGCTTTTTGAGTCCGACGGTCAGCATGAGAAATGTGACAAAGTTGCGGACCAAATTGCCGAAAGTGATGCAAAAACCCTTTAGTATTTCAACTACGTAGAGACGCTCAACCAGCGTCATTTCTTCGCGTCGCTTCATCGACAAGTCACCGTCGCAGTTATTTACGCAAGCAAGTTGCGGCTTTTAAGGTGTTTTTTCGGCCGGCTGCTTGCTCAGTCCGGCATCCGATTACAGACTGACCTTAGCTAGTTTCAAGCCCGAGCGCCAGTAATCCGAGTCGGCCTCGACCCTAATTCGTTTGACTTTTAATGTATTTACGGTAAGAAAACACGCTTAGTCGATTTGTCGATATAGATTCAAGGCCGCGATGATACAAACTATTGAAATTTTCTACTCTTTCCAGTGTCCATATTGCTACTTAGCGATCGACCGCCTGTCTCAGATAGAGAACAAATACGACGTTAAAGTGCTGTGGCAGCCCTTCTCCGCCAAGGCGGCCGGACACAGCCATCAGAGCGTTAACAGCTCCCCCGAGCGTGCCAGCTATATCCGCGAAGACGTTGTTCGCATCGCCAAGAAGCAGAACATGCCGCTAGTCATGAAGAGTGACTGGCCCGAAAACGAATTCGATCCTGAAAAGAGCATTCGCGGCGCAGTCGTAGCAGCAGATCTTGGAATTATTCTCGAGTACAACATCAAGATGTTTGATCGCTGGTGGGGTGAATGTGAAAATCCAAATGACCAGGGTTTTTTCATCCAGCTTTCCGACGAACTGGACATCGACCCGAACGAGTTTGCGGGCCGTATCAGCACTCACGACACACGTGAGCGCGTTCGCGGCTTTTACAAGCGCGGCCGTAAATTACAGGTATTTGATGTTCCGATGATTGTTATCGGGGAAGAGCGTTTCTACGGCCTCGATCGCATCGAAGCCGCCGAAGAACGCTTGGACAGCCTAGGTGTGCGCAAGCCTTCGTGGGCGTAACAGCAGAATCCCGGACTCCCAGATTCATAATTGGCAGCGTTGACAGCGGCACCCGCTCCGGCGTCGTGTGCACTATCCTCGGCGAACAGGCCCGCCACATTAACAATGTTCTGCGTCTCGACATCGGGACCACTATTGAAATTTTGGATGTCGGATCCCCCGGATTACCTGGGGCATTTCGCTGCACGCTCGTGGATGTCAGAAAACGCGAGGCAGTTGCCGAAATTGACTCCGAGTTAGAAATACCTGCGGCACTACCGATCAACGTAATGGTGGGCCTAGCCAAGCCCAAGGCCTGTGATGAAATTGTCGAAAAGTGCGTTGAGCTGGGAATTTCATCCGTTTCTTTTTTTAACGCAGATCGTTCGCAAGGAAGCATTAAACCCAAGCAGCTCAAGGAGCGACTGCAGCGTTTCGAGCGAGTCTCTGCCGCCGCGATGAAGCAGTCTGGCTTTCAATCACCGCTGCCCCGGGTGAACTATCATCCGGACCTCGTCGGGGCCCTGCGCTCGACCCTGACCAAAGATTCTTCAGACAAAGGCCATGCGCTCAAAATCCTACTCTCGACAGCATCCTGCAATTGCGAACAAGTTGCTGATAATACTACAATTTCTTCCCGGAACCTGCTCAAACAGCTACTGTTTGAGAATTCTCTAAAAACTGCCGAATGTTATCTTATAATCGGACCCGAAGGGGGGCTTAGCGACTCGGAAGAAAATGCTGCACGCAGCCATGGCTTTCAAGCAGTGTCACTCGGAGCGAAAATTCTGCGAGTCGAAACTGCCGCTGCTGCCGCTGCCGCGCTTGCAGCAGCCGTACTCAGCTAAAGCAGCAGTCCCGCTCCTTAACTTCGGTTGATTTGGTTTTTCTAGTTATTAGGTTTCAGTGGTTAAGCTTCGATGAAATGCCCTGTTTGCAGTTTCATATCATCTGACAAACGCGACATTTGTCCTAAATGCAGCGTCGACCTGCGCCCACACAAAGAAGCCCTTGGCATCACAGTTTCCCACCCTAATGTTCCAGCTGATGAACTCAGAAAGCGCTACCGTGAAGCGGGAAGACGCAAGGGCAAGGGTCGGACTAGCCCTCCAAAGCGAAAGGTCAAACAAAGCAAACAGTCGTCCGGCTGGCTGCAGCTGCTCGGCATCGGCGAGAAAAAGAAAGCCAAGCGGCAAGTTAAAAAGAAGCAGCGTCCGGTCGAGACGACGAAAGCCGCTGTAGCGCAAAAAACAGTAGCACAAAAAACAGTAGCGCCAGTCACGCCAGCGGTTCTTAAAGAAGAGAAAGTGCAGGAGCTGGAGCGAGAACTGGAAACCGTAGTCGTCGCCCCCGTCCCTCAGGAGCCCATTACTCCTACTGCCGACATCGATAGCTTGGGCGCCGAGCTTGAAAGTTATGACGAAACCGCTGAGGTTGGTGAAACACCCGAGCCGGTCGCGGAAAACGAACTCGAAGCCGACGAATTAACCCCACCTCCAGCCGTAGAGGAGCCGTCTCTCGAGGTCTCGATTAGACCTAGCGAAATTCTCTCAAACATTCCGCAGGTTGCTCCAGAGGTGCTGGATCTCGGTGACACTAACGACGACGAATTCGAGCGACTGCTGGATGATATGATTGGCGATGTCAGCTTTGACGTAGAGGCTGTTGCGGTCGAGAAGCCCAAAAAGGAGATGTCCGAAGTAGATGTCGATTTATCCGGGCTCATCGACGAAGACATCGAGGTCAGCTTTGAATTTGGTCACGATGATGATGATGACGATGAAGAATACGATGACGAGTGCGAGTTCGACATAGCTGCCGGCGACGAAGAGCTAGAGCAAGGAAGCGCAGATACTGCTACGGAACTTCCTGAGAGCGTTTTGTCGCACTTACTCGAAGACTTGGACGAAGAAGCTTCCGCCCCTTCCACCGAAGTTCCGCTGCAGCACCTACTGGACGAAGATGTGCCGCTTCCGACCATCACACCCGATGAAGTAACCGATGAGATGATTGCTGCGCTTGAGCTAGAAGCTTCTAACGAGGAAGATCTGAAAGTTGAAGACGATGCCGTCGACGTCGGTGAGGCTGAACAGCTTGGTGACACAGATGAACTTGATGCTGAGATTGCTGCATACATCAACTCCATCGAAGACGTTGACGCATTGCAGGTACTCGACTCCGACGAAGAAGAACAAGCTGTAGATGATATTGAAAACTACGTTGCTTCGGTTGAAAGCGACGAAGTCCTTGAAGTTCTAGAAGCTAACGAAGAAGAACTTGAAGAAGTCATAGTCGAAGCGGCCCAAGAACCGGCGCCTGACGTTGATGTGGAAATAGAAGTGCCGGAGGAGCCACTAAACGAAGCCGCTCCTGAGCCCGAAGTTAAAGCAAAAGTAGTTGAAGAAGAAGAAACTGAAGAAGTCATAGTCGAAGCGGCTCCGGACCCAGAGGCAGAAACTGAAACCGAAACAAACATTGAAGAGCAGGAAGATCTTCCTGCTCTCGCGCCGCTTCCCGCAAGCATTGAGGAGTTCATCACCGCAGTCGGCAATCAAATTTCAAGCGATGAACTCTTATCGCAGCTTATCAGCGCGTTGGCCACTCGAAGCGATGTCAGTGAAGATTTAATTCGCAATGCGCTTTCGCCTGCTGAAGAAGAAACAGAATTCGAAGATGACGCTCCCGGCCAATACCCGAAATTAAACGGCAAGGCTAACGGCTTATCTGTACATTCATACTCCGAAGCTCTGCACAGCCTTCCACCAATTGCGGCTGAAATTTGGAGCACCGCTTCCGAAGAATTGCACGCGTGTTACCTAAACTCCTGCGATGACTTTGAGATGGATGCTGGAGAGTTGGTAGCTTTTCAACCAACCAATAGTGCAACGATACTCTTTGACCTCGCAGGTCAGGAGCTAAGCGGCAAAATTAGTACCGCGAGGTATTCAGAAGCTCTTCCAAACTCCGCAGCAGCTATTCTGCAAAGCGAAGAGCTCGAAGACGAAGTTGCTCGCCTCGAACAACTCCTGAGCGCAAGCACCGCAGAAAGTCTCGAAGAAGCAGTGATCGCCGTCGGCAATGCCATCGGCTCTCCTGGAGCGATGGGCTCGGCCCTGGTTCCGGAAGTAATGTTTATCGTATCCGATGAGAACGCAAAGCTTTGGAAGCGGGCCGCTGCAAAGTTTATCGATATCAGCGCTGCCGCAGTACTTGGCTTGATTATTACCGCTATCTTTTTCATTCCCCAAAATCCGCTATCAGCACTGTTTTCCTTCGATGACTGGATGAGCGGTGTTAACGCGCCTTATGGGGTTCTCGCAGCGATGTTCGCCGCTTTAGTCTTGATTGTCAGCAGCACTTCGCTGATCACCGATCACGGCAAGACTCTAGGTAAGGCAATCATGGGCCTGCGCGTCGCTAGTGCAACCGACTTCGATATAAGTCTCAGCCAGTCGTTTGCCAGAGCCTGCCTTGAAGCTGCTTCGATATTCCTCGCCGGACTTCCGCTCCTCACCGACATTCACAACAAGCTTGCTAAAACAAAGATAGTCGCCGAATTTAAGCAAGGTTCCGATCGGTAATCATTCCTGACTCCGCTAGTCTAAAAAGCTGTTTGACTCCTACAGCCGCATTGTCGTAAACCTCCTCGGTGGCTTCAAACGAAGCCTTTCGCCCAGGTAGCTCAGTCGGTAGAGCAGCGGACTGAAAATCCGCGTCTCGGCGGTTCAAATCCGTCCATGGGCATACCTCACGCGGATTTTCAGTCACAGACT
>JAGRAN010000112.1:38776-38913 GCA_020434585.1 Bdellovibrionales bacterium | reverse complement strand
AGCTCAGTTTCGATGGAGAGCAGCGTAGCCATGATCTCGTGTGCCCCAAGGCGGCTTTCGACCACTGCTACTGCGTTAAGAAATTCCGGTTGTCCCGGCGTTGGGACTTCGGGATGAAGCAGTGGGAGCGTTTCGTA
>JAGRAN010000112.1:0-38665 GCA_020434585.1 Bdellovibrionales bacterium | reverse complement strand
TCCGATAATTGCTTCCATCTGCCTTACAACACTGGTACCGTGATTACGGCATCCCTATACACTATCATTTCAAGATGCAGGAATTTGTCATATTCGTCGTACTTCTGGGCCTCTGCATCACGGAGGCAATTCACGGCGGCCACATATGGACGCCGCTAATCCTACTTGCTGCATTTCTCAGCGTAATCTACCTGCGAAGAAAACGTCGATTGCAGCGAGCGGATTTTGTAAACCAGCTAAAGAGCTATCGGCGTGAACTGCGCGGCGGTGGCACAGTAGTCGTAGATTCACTGATGCTGCGCTACAACACTACCGTGACAACATACAACCTCAGCATCGGGGCAATCATCACAAACTTCATCATCCCTTCGAGACATCAGGTTGCAAACGGAGAAGACCACGGAGAATCTCTTCTGTACTCCGTGCTGTCACTTGTCTCCGGATGGTGGGCCTTCCCAACCGGTCCAATCATCACGCTTTCAATAATTAAGCGCAATCTTACTGGGGGCGATCAAATTACTGTCGGCCAGCTAATCGACGCACCTTTGCTGCAAGCAGTTGCTCCGCAGGAGCAGAGCACTTTCTCTTCTTCTTTACATCGTAAGTCAGACGCTTCAGCCACAGTGAGCCTTTCAACCGGGAGAGGTTCCCGCTCCGACCTGCAGCTCGATCGGCGCACTCGCCAGGCGCAGAACATATCAACCGCTCAGCGTGTCGCTGACTTGGATAAACCTCCTCCACCAGGAATCGTTTTGACTAGATATGTTCAAGCAAGAGTTGAACATTGGCGGGACGATACACAGAGAAGAGTTTCGCGAGCCCTCTCCCACCGCAAACGCCGCGACAAAGAATCTGAGTAGTTTTAGCGGTTGTTGTTTTAATGACGCCTTACCTGTAGTATCGACGTCGCTTTAACATATCATTCCACCGCTTGAATTTGCCGTTTTGTAACATCTATGAGCAACACCACTGACTCCTCGAAGCATGATTCGCTGAGCACTCCACTGCTTGACTCAATCTCTTCACCGACCGAACTGCGTCGGTTGGAACGCGGCAAGCTCCCTCAACTTTGCGGCGAACTACGTAATGATTTAATCGCGACTGTCAGCCAAACCGGCGGACATTTTGCATCGAGCTTGGGTGCAGTTGAATTAACCGTTGCTGCACATTACGTCTTTGACACTCCCAAAGACCGAGTTGTTTGGGACGTAGGGCATCAAGCGTATATCCATAAGATTTTAACTGGCAGACGCGACCAACTTCCTCGAGTTCGAAAGCTTGGCGGGATTTCAGGTTTTCCGAAGCGCGACGAAAGCCCTTACGATACTTTTGGCGTCGCACACGCAGGCACTAGCATATCTGCAGCGACCGGAATGCTTGAAGCCTCTCATCACGACTTTCCTGGCTCCGAGCAGCGCAACGTCGTCGCAATTATCGGCGACGGCGCGATGACTGCCGGAATGGCATTTGAAGCGCTTAATCATGCAGGTCAGCTGCACCGTAAATTAATAGTCATCTTAAACGACAACGAAATGTCGATCGCACCGAACGTCGGCGCGATGAGCTGGGCTTTTTCAAAAACGCTTTCAGGAAAACTTAGCACTAGTGCTAGACGTCATTTTAAATCTCTGGTGGAGCGCGGAGTCATCCCGCAGGCCTTTTACCGAGCGCTCGATAAAGCTGAAGAAGCGACACAAGGGTTCCTCTCTACCCCGGGAATGTTGTTTACGGCTTTCGGTTTTCGCTATCTCGGCCCAATCGACGGACATAATGTCGAACAGGTTATCGATGCCCTCGAGCGTGCGAAGGAGCAAGACGGACCCGTCCTAATCCACGCCATGACGACAAAAGGCAAAGGCTATGCGCCCGCTGAGCGCGATCCGGTCAAATATCACGGAGTCGGACCCTTCGAAATCGAAGGTGGAACCTTTGCTAAGAAATCTGGCAAATCCGCACCAGCATACACCACGGTTTTTGGTGAGACCCTGGTTGAACTTTGCAAAGACGACAGCCGTGTCGTCGGAATAACCGCCGCGATGCCTGACGGGACCGGGCTTAGTATTCTGCAGGATAAAATGCCTGACAGGTATTTTGACGTCGGTATTGCTGAACAGCACGCAGTCACTTTTGCTGCCGGGCTTGCCTGCGAAGGCATGAAGCCGGTTTGCGCGATCTACTCGACATTCTTGCAGCGAGCTTACGATCAGGTCGTGCACGATGTCTGTATCCAATCGCTTCCCGTCGTCTTTGCGATGGACCGTGGAGGTCTTGTCGGTGCAGATGGGCCAACCCATCACGGTGTCTTCGATATCGGATACCTGAGGCTGCTGCCGAACATGACGGTAATGGCGCCTAAGGACGAAGCCGAGCTGCGCGACATGATGCTCACAGCGATTAAGCACGAAGCGGGCCCGATAGCGCTGCGCTACCCGCGAGGCAATGGAGTTGGAGTTGACTGCAGCCGTGCCCCACAGGAAATCGAAATCGGGCGGGCCGAACTGCTGCGTCTTGCACACGGCAGACATGCGCTGCTGATTGGCTTTGGACACACCGTGCAGTTTTGTATGGAAGCTGCGGAAATTCTCTCACGCAGCCACGGAATCGAGTGCTCTGTAATTAATGCGCGATTTGCCAAACCGCTGGACGAACAGCTGCTTGGCGAAATGATTTCCGAGCATCCACTGGTGATGACTGTTGAGGATCATGCGATTCAGGGCGGCTTCGGTTCGGCTGTGCTCGAATTCATGGCCGACAACGGCCTGACGGCTGGTAGCAGTCTTGTTCGGCTTGGCATTGACGATTTCTTTGTCGAACATGGCACCCAGGCCGAGCTGCAAAAGATCTGTAAATTCGATGTCGATGCGATAGTCGACCGAGTTTATTCAGAAGTGCGCACAAGTTCTTCTCCGCGCCTTAGTCTGCTCCGAGAAGTTCACGCCAGGTAGCTTTATCCTCTTGAT
Organism: Bdellovibrionales bacterium; assembly: GCA_020434585.1. Taxonomy (GTDB): domain Bacteria; phylum Bdellovibrionota_C; class UBA2361; order SZUA-149; family JAGRAN01; genus JAGRAN01. The sequence continues at coordinate 35,705 of JAGRAN010000112.1, read as the reverse complement.
TGAGGATCCCCGGTTGATTACGATATTGTTAGCGGTTCGCCGTTCTCGCGCGCTCTTTCCCGCCATTAAATCTGAGCTTTTATCTGCCCGTGCGTTCGCGGCGAGTCAGGCATATTCGCCCCGGACGCATGGGGAACGCGTCATTTAAGGGTTCCTCGCGGTACTTTCGAGTGCCGATCCGTTTTCCTTCCCATGGAGGTGATTCCATGATCGACCCGCGATCTGTGTTGGTTCGCGATCTGCTCCAGAGGTTGGGGCAGCCGGTCGAGTCTAGGAGGGGGCTCCTCAAGTTACTCGACCAGTTCGTCTTGCTGCTGATTCCGAAGAAGGAATTCGGCGCGCTCATTGCAGAGGCATTGGTCAGCATGCCGGCACTTGATGGAATCAAGAGTCCCGCTGCTGCCCGCATGGCCGCTGCAATCGTTCTCAGTGCGATTGGAGAGAAAGACGTCGAACGCGACGACTCCGATCCGCTGGAATGGGAAGCACCGAAGATTCCGATGATCAGAGCGCGCTGGCTGCGCCGCCTGAATTCGAGTCTGCTGCGTGTTCGAATCGCTCTCGAGAAGTCGTTCAGCGTGACATACTCTCCGCTGCTCGATCGACTCGACAGACGCCTCGAACAGTATCTCTGGACCGTGCAGTGCGCACACCGCCTGGCCTGGTCCGGAGAACGTGAGATGCCGCCGGCTCTTGCTGGTGTGCTGACCGAGCTGATTGTCGAATCCTGCGTCGGACTTCCCGGACTTGCAGAGCAGGTAGTACTTACCACTCTCGGCATGTCCCGCGCCGAAGCAATGGAGCGTCGACAACTCGTTCAGCGATTGGACCGTTCGATCCAGGCGGCGTTGGTCAACGACCCCGCCCCGAACGATCTGCGCCACTTCCGTCTTCAGCAGGAATTGGAGAGTCTGACCTCCCTCCTCTTCCCGGACGACAGCGCCTTCGTTGCACCGAGTCGTATCGTGGACCCCCACGAGCCGCCTCAGTTCTTCGAAGCCAACTTGGCCAGCAGTTGGTTCGTCGCAGCGGCACGGGAAGCACCCAGCCGCCTGCGTCACGCACTGACAGCGGCCTAGCGCAACGTCTCTCCCTGGGCATAGGTTCGAAGCACATCCGCGCTCCCCATGCCCAAAATTTGCCTTAATTTTAGGTGTTTTCCCTACTTTTCTTTCCACTGCACGACCGATATTGTCTCCAGGAATTTCGTTCGGTCTTTACCCCAATTTTGAGAGCAGCAGTCCACCACGGGTTGTTCGCGCCTGCGCGCGAAGAACCTGTGGAAACGTCAGCTAGGACACTAGCAAGAAAGGATTTAAAAGAAGGGGTAGACCAATGCAAAGCCATGAACGCATCGGTCTCGTCGATCAGCTTGGGCGCGATCCCGACCTGGACGTCGAGATTCTCATAGCCGTGGCGTCACTGTTAACATCTGAAGACAGCGACGCCAGAGAAGGCACTGCGGCTGCTCTAATCAGCGGCCTTCGTTCGTCAACCGCCGCGCGAACCATCCAACGGGTCGCCTGCGGAGTAGTCCTCGTCTCAACCGACATCTCCGGAGTCAACGAAACGCTTCTGCACCGAGCTTCGGTCGCAGTTGAGCGAATCTGCTCAGCATCTGTGCGCGATGGGACTCCTCCGGGACGTCTCTTCGATGCCTACAACGGTGTTCTCGGTGGGTTGAGAGACTCGCACCTCTCGATCGTCGACTTGTCGGCGGATGTGCAGATCCGAGGTCCGCATCTCGGTAGCTGCACTAACGCCATAGTCTCTCCCGCTGTCTTCCACCCCCGCTTCGCTTCGGCGCTCGCCCGGCAGAGCATGCTGCGGCTCGGCTCCGACGTGAGGCTGCGCGTGGGTCGTAGGGTGGAGCAAGCGATCGACCTCGGGCTCGGACTCGTCGAAACTGTCGGCGGTGTCCCGGTCGAGGTCTGCAGGCTCGTTCGTCTACACGGGGTTCTTCAACAGGGTGAATCGTTCCGTCAAGCTGCCATGCACATGCGCACCTTGGTCGTAGACTGCAGGGATCAGCGGCCGTGACATCTGCGGACGCTGCTCCCTCGTGTGCTGCGTAGGCCCCGACGAAACGTACTCAGGTTCGACGTTTCCTCGGGGCCCAATCTGCCCACAAACTTCTTGAACGCTTCGATGTTGCTTCATCCTGCTTTAAGCACATGACAGCACAAAACTAATTAAATTAATCACTTAACATACCATCGTCCCCGCCAACTTGACATTTAGTGTTTTCCGAGTAATTCTCTCGCAATCAGTTTTTCAGTTCTTCGCTGTGCGGATTTCACCAAAGGGTTTTCTGTAAGGATTACGGACGCAATGCACCTTGTGAAAGCGAGCGCAGATGAGGATCTTCCAAATTCTAACTTATTCTTTGGCAGCAGCTAGCCTTTTGGCGGCAGCAGACGTTTCCGCACAAACTCCCCCAGCTGGCCCGTACGCTCTCTATGCCTCTGACGGCACGTATGGCTCCGAAGTTCAGATCTCCTGGCAGTTATGGAACCCGAGCCAAGGTGGCTCTCTAGTCTTATACCGCTCAAGCAGCCCGAGTGCGTGCAGCGGCGATGTCATCGCTGTTCTATCTGACTTGAACCAAACCAGTTTTGTAGACGACACAGCTATTCCGCAAACCATCTATTATTACTCAGCGCACATCGAAAATGGCGGCGTAGGCGGCGACTGCAGCAACGCGGATGAGGGTTATGCCTCTGGCTTAGTCACTGCTCCGGATTCAGTTAGTGCAAGTACGGGATCCTTTACGGATTTTGTTTATTTGACTTGGAGCAAAGTCCCTGCTGCTGCCAGTTATCGCGTTTATCGCTCTCGATACGCCGGATCGATTGGCGACGAGCTGGCTGACCATTTGCCGGTTGAATATTTCGAAGATCATTCGGCCGTGCCTGGGGTGGAGTATTACTACTCTGTTGAAGCAGTTGGAATCGACGGCTCGACCGCGTTGAGCTCACAGGCTGGGGGCTTAAGAGCGACAGTAGGAACTTTCGAGATAGACAGTGACGGCGACAGGGTAAAAGATTCTGTTGAGCTTCTCGACAACACCAATCCGTACGATGCCGGTAGCCATCACAAGTATTTAAATTCTCCGGCGTTCGTCCGCTTCAACACTTATTTAAATCAACACACCTTTCTGGAGCTAAACACCACTGAGCAGCAGCCTATTCCTGTTCAGCTTGAAGTGCTCGACGCAGGCGGCTTTGTTGAGAAAAGCATTTCCGCTGTTATCAGTCCTGCACAGCAACTCGATATCGACGTAAACGAACTTGTTTCCGCGCCAAACACATACGGCATGCTGAGATTGACATTCACACCCGGTGCCGAAGTTTTTGCTCGCACAAGTTCATACCGAGCATATAAACAGAACTCTTTCTCCTTCGCCTACGCGCGGAGAATAAGGAACGGCACACTCGGCAAACAGTACGCCGTTGCCAACGCTATGGACCCAAGCGGTCAAAACCTGCCGGTGGCAACTTGGGCCGAAATCGCCAACACTTCGTCCGAACCTCAAAGTTTTGTTCACAATATCTATCGTCAAAATGGCCAGCGCATTAGCTCAATGACAATTGACCTGCCGGCCTTTGGCTCCGCCGATCTCCCTGCGGGCAGTCAATTTGGGCCCGGAGTCTATTTGAATGAAGTGGCACCAATAGACGGGGCAGCGGAGTTTTTGTTTTCTGTTTCAAGATTCGGTGTTTCAGCTGAAGTGTTTTCTGGCGGCGATTTGCTTTCGTTTGGAATGCTCAGCCACGGCAAGCACGGCTCGGGGGACGTACAGTATGCTCAGATTAGCAACGAATCCGGCCAATGCTGGTCACAGGCAAACTGGCTTGAAATCGCAAACGTACGCCCCGACGATGTTACGGTTTATGTTTCATTCAATTCGAAAACGGGGATCCCGCTTGGAACTACCAGCTTCGTGGTACCAGGCAGAGGCCAGGTTCACCTAAATGCATCCGCCGCACTGAATGGCTGGGATCGAGGAGTCGCTGCAGTTGCAACACTTTCCTCCGGGGCACTAATCGTCTCGGCTACGACTTACTACCATGACTGTGCCCAGAATGTTGTGCAAACTGCATCAATCGTCAGCGCAAAGAGCGGCGGCAAGGCTTCACAATTTGCTACCTACAACACAAATTTAGCAATGGAGAACCGTGCGTTCGTAGCTGCGATCGCAAGTGGACAAACACCTGTGATGGTTAAAACTTACCGCGAAGGACAGCAGGTCTCGGTTCAGCAGGTCCTACTCGGTGAAAACGAAGTCGGCAGCGAAAACCTAAACGCCACGGTTTATGCGACTTCGGCTGATTCGCTTGGATTAGTAGAATTCAGCTCTGGTAGCGACAATTCGTATGTCGCAACGCTGATGCGGCGCAGAGTTCGCGGCGGAAAAGTTGAGTTCGCCTTTGACTCAATGCCGGAATAGACGCCCCCCGCTACAGCGCAGCACCGTCACTGTACAGACACAAATGGATTCGTTACTATTTGCAGCCCTGTGGAAGGAACCGGCGGGCTTGCATCTTTAACTATTTGACTGCCTGCTTCAGTTCGAATGTACGCTGTCTGATTAGACTTGCGAAACACTGCGAAATCCACTGAGTCGAGTGCACTAAAATTACCCACTACAGGGACATCTGACGACGCACCGTAGCCGATGATTCCAAAGCCACCACCTGAACGCTTGGTGTACCAAATGCCCTGAGACGGGCGCCAAACAATGCTGTCACTGCGCCCATCGCGATCTAAGTCAGCAGTGCGCGGAGTGTCACTCGATAGGCCCCACTGCGATGCAATGAATGGATATCCGGACCGGGAGTCGAGCATGTACCATACGGCGCTCGCCGGCCGCCAAACTACCGGATCGTCCCAGCCGTCACCATTAATATCAGCAGGGATCGGAATATCTCCGGGCAGACCCCAGGAATACATAATGCCGGAACCTGTCGACGAGCGAAGCACCCACCATTCGCTGCTTACGTTGTTACTCCCGACGGGCCGATAAATTGCGAGGTCATCCAGGCCGTCGCCGTCAAAGTCTCCTGCAACAGGTCGATCTCCAGGGACTCCCCAATAGGCAGTATAGGTACTAGTAATCTGTCCCGCTGCGTTAAGGATTCGAATGGTCCAGACACCACTTGAAAAAACCGAGATATCTTCGATCCGGTCGCCGTTGTAATCTCCACGCAAAACGGAAGTTCCTGCGGGGGCATTCAACAGCGCTTGGGTAATCCCGCTGGTTCCAACCCCGTAAATGCGACCTGTCGATTTGCTATAGACGTCAATTCGGTCGGCGACAGCAGGTCCGTAACCATTTCTCACTCGATGAGCGTAGCGCAGCGGTTCGTGCGACGGCACATTGTCAACATACAGTCCAAGTTGACGAACATCCGGACCACCAACGTTCTTGCGCACGTACCATAAACCCGATTCTGGCCGCCACACTGCCAAATCGGTGTCACCATCGCCATCGTAATCTAGCGCCGCGGGATAGTCGCTGCCCAATCCAAATTGAAAAGTACCGAATCCCTCCACCCACCATTCGCCTGAAGACGGCCTCCAAATTGCTCGTTCACAATCACCATCTCCGTCGTAATCGAGCGGAGTCGGAAAGTCACCCGGCACTCCCCAAAAATTGCTCTGAAATACGTCATCGCTCGATCGCTTAATTGTCCACTCTCCGTTTGCGGGAGACCAAACCGCACGGTCGTGAACTCCGTCCCCGTCATAGTCACAGGGCACTGGGACATCTCCTACATGGCCGAACAAACCCTCCACTACATCGCTTACTCCATTCTGCGAGCTTCGATATACAAACAGACGGGTAGAAGGTCTAAAGATTGCTATGTCCCAACGGCCGTCACCATCAAAGTCGCCGGTTGTCGGGATATCTCCGTCAAGTCCAAACGACCAAACCGTGGCTGCACCGCTAGCGCTGTTTTTAATGTACCAAGTGTTAGTTGAGGGACGAAAGACCGCTAGGTCAGTTCGCTTATCTCCGTCAAAGTCGCCCAGCAGCGGAACGTCACCGGGTAGCCCAAACTGCTCTGCTGAAAGATCCGATCCAATTATATTGCCGTAGTACCAAACGCCCGTTTCGGGACGAAAGACATTCGCATACGCTTTACCCTGCCCGGTAAAGTCTCCGACTATATGCTCCGCCGGGTTGGACCCTGCGCCGCCGTCATCATTAACCGTTACGTCGAGCTGAGAAGTATCGAATAATCCGCCCGGGTCGCTGACCTTTAAGTTAATTACATAGTGGCCCGCTTGGGTAGCGTCCGGCCGCCAAGAAAACAAACCGCCAGAGGGGTCTAACACCGCTCCCTCGGGCAAACCATTTGGCGCAGAAAAGGTTAGTGGATCGTTATTTGGGTCACTCGCAGCAAGCTGCACGACAAGTAAATCACCTTCATCCACTTCTTGCGAAGCAGGATCTGTAAATTCCGGAGGAAGTGCAGGATTGTATTCCGAGAGACATGAGGCGCTCGATGCGTAGCTCATTACATCAGCTGCGCTGGGTGATGAAAAATTGGGGGAAAGATTAAAGTTCGGACACATGATCCAAACACCACCCCCGGCACATGACAAGCCGTAATTAGGATCGCCGGGACCACCCGCCGCATCGTGAAGAGAATTAAAATTGTGCGCGATTTCGTGAGCAGCAACCAAATGATCTGCAAAATTTCGAAAGCGAGTCAGTCCGTAGCGCAAATCTCCGACTCCAGGCACATTGTCCAGGCATGCACCCGGCCTAAAAGCTATTCCCAGCACACCTTCAAGTGACCTGGTCGAAAACAAATGTGCGACATCATAATTTTGAGAGGGTGCGAAATTCTGATCCCAGTAGTCAGCAAACTCGTCCAGGGCATCAACCACACCAACTGCAGTGTATGGATCCGCCGGAGTTTGCCAAACATGCTGAAACACAACGCTAACCTTAAGCCCCAACTGATCCTGATAAATCGCATCAACTGAGTTCATGATGCTAAGGATCTTCTGGTTCGTGGCAGCGACAGAGCTGCCATTGGTTTGAAACATCTCGTAGTCAGCTTCCGTAGCAACCTCGACAAGCTTCAGCGAGCCCATCATTGCAGTCTCGCCGCCGCCAAGCAGAAAGCTTGAAGTCCCCAAGGATGTGCCGAGCTCCGTTTCGGTATGAACGACCGGACAGTTCTCAGCGATTTCAGCCAATGCTGACGCGGGTATCTCCTCCATCTCAAGGTCAAGAGGAAGTTCGGCAGAAGCAGAAGACAACTCGTACAAACGGCCGTGAATTGACGCTACTCCGCTAAAACTTGTCTTTCCCGCATCGCCTTTGAGCAACGTCAGACGCAAAAAGCCCTCGCCATTCGAAAGCGTGCCGTGAAAAAATCCAGGCAAAAGGCTGCTGTTTTCCAGTCCAGGCGCCTGATAATTATCACCGAGAATGCTTATCGGCTGCAAGGATACCAAGAGCTCCTCGCCTTCCAGCTTAAACGAAAGCTCTACGGCGCTAGATGAACCAAATGCCTGATAATCCCTGGACGATGAGAGCAGTTTCCATACCTGGCTAGCATCAAGCCGACTAACTTCCGCAGATGCGGAAAACGGCAGCGTCAATCCGAGCAAGACGCATGCGCAGTAAAATAAAATTCTTGAATACACTAAAATACCCTAATAGCGGCTCAGGGGCGGAAACGGCTGGCCATTATAACGTATGCCCCGATAGAAGAAAAACCGTCGGATTTCATCTCCAGAGTATTCAACAGAAAGTGGATCTCTCAGCTGCTCTATTCGGCTGAAATACGGCGCAAGACCTCCAACTTTTTCCGCATTGTCCAACACAATCAGCGCATCCTTACCGCTGTTTGCTTCAATGCCGCCCCAAATGTCGTACTGGTTCATTCGACGATCTTGAAGGTTGGCAACGAAGACTTGCGGGTGACTCGCGGCATAGAAAGCTATAGCAGACGCGTGTTCGTAGTCCGAGGTAAGCACAAACAAAGATGGCTCTGCTTTCGACAACTCCTGCTGTACCGCTGCTCCAAGCTGATCCCAACCCACCAGTTTTTTGGTCGTCAGATACTTCGCAGGGACGCCTAGGGTGTAACCAAGGATCGGTACAAACGCGACGCCGCAAATTACGCAGTTAAGCAGAATCCCTGCGGCAACTACTCTACGCAAGCGAGCGTGATTCTTCGCGACGACCGCGCCAGCCAGCAAAAACAACCCTCCGACAAATAGCGGTGAAGGCCAATTCGCGTATACGCGTTTGGTCAGCGAGACTGCCAAACAGACTGCGGTCAAAGGAACGGCGCTCCAAAAGAATAGCCGCTCAGCGGCTGAATTTGTGCCGCGATTCCGCAATGCTCGCACCATCGCCCAACAGACGGCGACCAATATAATTGGGCCGACAAGCCCAAGCTGTCCGGCAAAAAGTTCCGCTGTGTACTTTAACGTCAATCCGCGATGCTTCTGTGACACAACGTGACCGGCATTATGCAGCAGATTCACCCAGTCATGCTTCTGATTCCACAAGAGCACTGGTAAAATCGAGCAAGCCGCCACCGCAAAACAAGCGATTACCGGCATACTGAACAAGCGGCGCCTCAGCTCAGGCGAACCCAGCACAAACAGCAGAACGCCCACAGGTAGAATGAACGCGGTATACTTGCTCAACACCGCAAGGCACATGCACAATCCCGCAGCCGGCCAGCACCAATTCCTCTGATAGACCGAGGCGGAATGAACTAAAATAACCGCCAACAGCCAGAACAACATCACCGGTGGATCCGTCGTGGCAATCAACCCCAGAACAGCAAAGCCTAGCGTTGTCCTAAATAGAATCCAGGTAAACAAAGCCGCCGCACTGCCCCAAAGGTGCTTAGCGAAAAAATATATTCCAAGCGAAAAGCCGGCACTGCAGAGCAGAGCAGGCAGACGCACCGCGGTTGCGGTATCTCCGAACAATCCTGTAGACGCCCATATCAATAGGGCAATTATCGGTCCCTTGCTGTAGTAGGCAATGTCTAACCTACGCGACCAATCCCAATAGTGCGTCTCGTCAGCAGACAAGCAGTACGGACTAAAGTGCAAAACGCAAAATTGAAAGGCATGATACAGAAAGAACAATACAAAGAAGCAGCGCTCTGCCCGTCTTTCAGGCAGTGAAAGCAGCTTGTCGGTAATGACTCCTACGCGCTGGAGCACCGCGGATTCACAAAAACTACTTAAGGAGAATAATTTCGACACGCCGATTTAACTGTCTACCGGCGTCAGATTCGTTGCTGCCGAGCGGCCGTCGCGATCCATGGGCGTAAAGCTCCATTTGATCCAGCGAGATTCCCTGATTCGCAAGAAAAGTCGCTACAGTTCTAGTTCGGGCTTCGCTTAAATCACTGTCCCGCTCAAAGTTTCCTGTGTCGTCACTGTGACCATGCAGCTCCAAGCGTCCAACGTAAGGATTGCGCTTGATGCGGTCTGCCAAAACTTGAAGTTCCTTTGTCGCGCCAGAACGCAGAGACGCCTTATCCGCGTCGAAATATACCTTGGAAATTGCTTCAGCTGTTCTACTGAGATTGTAGTCGCGGCTGTCCAAAGTTGACTGAAGCAGCTCAAGACGGCGCTGGTTGGCTGCGACATGAATCTTCAGCGCATCAAGTTCGCGCTGCGCTTCCAATTCACTGCTCTCAGTCATATCAATTGCCCCGCCTGTAATAGCTCCTCCGACGGCACCAAAGCCTGCACCGAGAGCCGCGCCAGGACCTGCATGCGCAACTTGATTGCCAGCAATCGCTCCGAGCCCTGCACCCCAGCCCGCGCCAAGTACAGCGCCCGCGGCCGTCTTGTCTGGACCCGGAGTCGGCGTCGAACAGCCAATCGTTGTCAAAAGCAAGAAAAACACAGCGCAGCAAAACGAGCTAAGTTTGATCATCTTCAATCACCAAAATATATGACCCCAACCCTGCATATTTTGTCACAGCAAGTCCCTTTGTGCACGCAAAACTAAGTCAGTTTTCGGCGCTTCACTCGGCAGATCAAAGCAGCAGTAACAATCAACAAGGCCAATATCTGCACTAACTTGTCTCCAAACTCGACATACCAGGTTGAAATATCCAGTGGATGAACTTCGGCCTGCAAAATCCCCTCGGTAAAGATCGGCAGAGACGCTGTAGTACGACCCAAAGGATCGACAACCCCGGTGAAGCCAGTGTTCGTCGATCGAAGCAGATAGCGGCGGGTTTCAATTGCGCGCCAAAGTGCCAGCAAGTGGTGCTGATAAGGTGCGACAGTATCCCCGTACCATACGTCGTTCGTTAGGTTAAGCAGCACCTGTGCGCCGTGCTCGACCGCCTCCAGGCTTAAACGCGGAACCAAATCTTCGTAGCAAATGAGCGGCATCACCTTCATCCGACCGCCGTCTTTGAGCTGAATCAGAAATGGCTCCTCAATTTGACCACGATCGAAGTTGCCGGTGTGTGGACTGAGCTTGCGCACGCTTGGGTATGATCGTTCAAATGGCAAAAACTCACCCATCGGCATCAGGGCTCGCTTATCATATCGTCCGATGGTTTCGCCGTGCATTCCGATGGCAAAAGCCGAGTTGTTGAAGCGCAGTTGGATCTGCTTGCGATACTCGTCAGTTACCTCTTCTTTAACTTCTGCAATAAGTTCCTGCTGCTCTTCTTCTGGGCGGCGTTCGTAAGAGAGTCCACCGTATATGAACGGAACGCTTATCTCTGGAGCGGGATCGAACCGCGTATCGCGCAGGTTCTGAAGTTCTCCTGGAGTCCAATAGGCCGCGACCGATTCGGGCCAAATAATGATGTCAGCACCGGATGCTTCCGCCTCTTCTGAAAGTTTGCGGTAGAGGTCAAGATTCGCCTCAAGTTGACGTGGATCTCCCTTTTGTTTTGCAGCTAAGTTGCCCTGAATCAGAGCAAAGCGATACGGTGGTATCTTGCTCATCTGCTCCAGCACTTCTGCATTTCTCTGCCAGCCGTAAAGCGTCATCGCCGCAAGCACCAACACTCCAATTAAAGTTCGAAGATTGAATGACCGCTGGATCCAAGCAGACGCTGCGAGGGAGGCCCACCACATTAACGGCAAACTAAGCAGCACGGTCCCGCCAAACTCAGCCCAAGCTGCAAAGGAACTCCAAACAGTTTGAGTATGGGCCAATAGCCAGGGAAAGATTTTGGGCATGATGAATTCTGCTGTGCACCAGCTGAAGCCTAAAACCAAGTCCCAGCCGCTCAGCACAGTCCCGCGCAGGGAGTCATACAAAATTCCGCAAAGCACAAATTGCAGCGACGCCACAGCGCAATAAAAAAGCAGTATCAGGAGAGAAACCCAATACGGGAACCCACCAAAAAATGTCGTCGTTTCGGGAAGCCAGTAAAAACCGATGAAGTGCGCGACCATGCTGCAAAGCAGTAGTCCGGGAACAGTAGATCGCTCATCGCGTTTAACTGCTAGTGCCACGGTCACCATGAACAACCAGCCCAAAACCAACATCGATAACGATTCCGGAACTAAAAAAGAACAGCCGAGAATGATTCCCGAAGAGAGGTAAAGCGAACGGGAGCGAAAAAAATTGATTACAGGTTTAACGTTCAAGGCTCGGCAAATAACCTAGTTATAGACTCGACTTTCTGAACATGGTATAGCATTCGGCCATGTCTGCCACCACAGAGCAATACCAGCTATTTGAGCTTCTTGCGAAGGCCGGATGGGTTATCTGGCCGTTAGCTTTTTGTTCGCTGATCGGAGTCGCGATTATCGTCGAGCGACTGATTTCCGGCCCGCGCCGCTCACGGGTTATCCCCCCTAAGTTTCGCTCAGACCTCGAGGAATTAGCTGCCGAACGACGCTTCGACGAAATTGCCGGTCTCTGTCGGGCCGACAACTCCCCCCTAGCCAAAGTCATCCTTGCCGGGCTTCGGTTCGCCGACCGGCCACGTGAGGAAATCAAAGAAGCCGTCGAACGGGCAGGTAGAATTGAAGCCGCTAAGATGCAGCGCTTTATCGGAGCGCTTGGAACCATCGCCGCAGTAACTCCGCTGCTAGGTCTCTTGGGAACTGTTTCTGGAATGATCAACACTTTTGAGGTCATTCAGCTCGAAGGCGTTGGAAATGCGGCCGCGCTTTCTGGAGGGATTTCAGAAGCGCTGCTATCCACAGCTTGTGGTCTGACGATCGCAATTCCTTGTTTGGTATTTCACCGTATGTTCTTGGCACGCTGTCGTGAGCTCACGCTGCGCATGGAACAAATCGCCGCCGAGTTCGTCGAGTCGATGCAGAAAGCCCGACTTACCGACAAACCAGCTCCCAAACCAGTCCTATCCCGAGCAGAAGCTGCTTCATGAAGTTCACAGACGAAAGTTTGTTTCAAGATGATGTGCTCGACATTAACATCACCCCATTAATTGATGTCGTTTTCATTTTGCTGATCTTCTTCATGGTCACCACCACGTTCGATGATCATGCAGGCCTGAAAGTTCAGCTTCCTAAAGCGCAACAGCGCCAAGCTTCCGACGAAACCTCCAAACTCCTTTCGATAACCGTTTCAAAGTCTGGCGGGTACTTCGTAGGCAGTAAGGAGCTTACTCCTACGCAGCTTGAGAGCAGATTAAAGCAGCATGCCCAGAGTTCAGGCGATGCAACGGTGGTTATCCGAGCGGATGAACACACCGACCACGGCACTGTTGTCCGAGTAATGGACATGGCTAAAACTCAGGGTATCGCCAAGCTGGCAATTGCTACCCAGCCCAAGCAATAATTCCTACTCATTCTCTGTGCCTTTCTGCCGCTTTTGTTGTCCTATACGTAGCAATTCTTTGTTAGTTTAGTGGACAGCTTAAGCCGCGCTCTTCGCCGGTCGAAAGATAATACAGCGGGTCTGACCATATTAATTCGGAGCATACTTTCAATGAATCGAGCGATTCTCTTTATTAGCGCAGCGTTCATAGTATTCGCATCTCCCGCCTGCATGTCCGCAGCGGAACATTCTCAGTCACTGCATTCATCAAACGAGCGCGAACTGACCGTGGGCACGGTTCAGCGTCAGATTACGAAGGGCATGTCCCAGGCCTCCGTTGCTGAAGCACTCGGCTCACCAAACATTGTCGCCAAAGATGAAGACGGCGATGAAACTTGGATTTACGACAGAATTGCCAGCGAAGTTTCGTTTTCGTCTGATTCAGGAGGAGTTGTCGGCGGCGCCGGCGCTGCAGGAGGCGGAAGCGACGTTATGATTCTCGGCGGACTTGGTGGTAGTTACTCTCGTTCGGCCGGTGCAGCCGCTTCGACGCAAAAGACTCTTACTGTTGTCATCAAGTTCAACGGTGGCGGCCGCGTCAAGGACTTCAGCTACCACGCTAGCAAATTCTAGCCGAGGCAAATCTGATGAAGCGCTTTTCTAGAAGTTTTGGTTTCCTCACCGCGGCCTGGGTCGCCGCTTCAGGGATATTTGCTTGTGCTCACCAACCCCCAACACCCCAAAAAACTCAGTTGGAAATCAGGCAGCTGCAAACACGCGAGTATCCGAATAAAAAGTCGGACACAAAGCGAATAATGAAAGCCGTGCTCAACGTGCTCCAGGATGAAGGATTTATCGTAACTAACGCAGATCGGGAACTCGGATTCATCACTGCGAAAAAAGAAACGGACGTCAAAGACGGCCTTGAAACTTTCATGGCTGCATTTGCGCAAGGCTCCGAGGCGCGCTACCGGGTCAATCAAATTATGGAAGCATCCGTCAACATAACTGAGTTCGGCAGCCAGACGCGAGTGCGCGCGATTTTTCAAACAAAGGTTCTAGACAACTTTGGCGGCACAGTGTCAGTGCAGCAGATCGAAGACGGAAAATTTTATCAGGAATTTTTTGCCAAAGTAGACAAAGGCGTCTTCATTGAGAAGCAGGGGCTGTAGCCTCTCCGACAGCCGTGCCTGGCCAACATCTGCACTAAGGGTGAGTCAGTGAATATCACAACCATCGTTGGGGCCAGGCCTCAGTTTATTAAGGCTGCCGCTGTTTCGCGTGCCATGAGCGCAGCTGACAGGGACATTGTCGAGCACATCCTGCATACGGGACAACACTACGACGAAAACATGGCGAAGGTGTTCTTTACTCAGCTGGGCATACCGCAACCTAAGTGGAATTTAGAAATTCACGGTGGAAATCACGGCGCGATGACCGGCAAAATGCTCGAACAAATTGAAAAAGTTTTAATTGGCGATCGACCCGATCTCGTCCTGATCTACGGTGACACCAACAGCACACTTGCAGGCGCGCTTGCTGCGGCAAAACTGCAGATACCCGCTGCGCATGTAGAAGCCGGTATGCGATCTTTCCGCCCGGACATGCCGGAGGAGATAAATCGCATAGCAGCCGATCGAGTTTCGCGGATCCTGCTTTGCTCCTCACCCACTGCGGTCAAGAACCTCAAAAATGAGGGCATGCCAGCTAGTGACTCGAACGGCAATGCTCTGCAAGAAGTGCATTTGGTTGGAGACGTAATGTACGATGTCCTGCTGCATGTGCAGCAAAGTATTATGCCTTCGGCGGATGTCCTTCGACTGCGAGACGAAATCGGCTCCGTGTTTTCACTTGCGACCTGCCATCGCGCCGAAAACACAGACTCCAAAGATAATCTGGTCCAAATTTTTTCCGCACTGGACGAGATCTCGCGGAGCGAAAAAGTAGTTCTGCCCCTGCACCCGCGCACTAAACAAGCGATGGAAAAATTTGGGATTCGTTCGAACTTCATTAAGTTTGTGGATCCCTTGAACTACAGAGATCTGTTGTATCTAGCGGGTGAGTCTCGATGTGTGCTAACAGACAGCGGCGGCCTGCAGAAAGAAGCCTGGTGGCTAGGCAAGCCCTGCATCACCATGCGAGATGAAACAGAGTGGTGCGAACTGGTACAATACGGTTGCAACATCCTAACCGGCGCTTCTCGTGAAAAGATCACCCTGGCCTATACGGATTCAGCGCAATTGCCGATGAACGCGCCGACGGACATATTTGGCTCAGGAGATTCAGCTGAAAAAATTGTCGGAATATTAACTTCCTTCGCGGTGAAGCGGCCGTAGCGAAACTGCTCAATCGCGCTGTACGCAATGAGGTTTTGCCACTGTCTGCGGCAAATGCTAGCTTCCGAAGTTAGTTTATCAGGCAGCGGGGCAAGACCTTCCAATGAGTAATTCACGTATATTAGTAACAGGCGCAGCCGGATTTATCGGCTCCCATTTATGTGAAACCCTGATTCAGCGCGGATACTCTGTTATTGGGGTAGACAATTTGTCGATGGGCAGGCTGGAGAACTTAGCCGCTGTCTCCGATCATTCAAATTTTACATTCTCGAAAACTGACGTCAGCGATACCGCGGAAATGAAAACATTGTGCAAAGGCGTAAGCACGATTGTCCATCTTGCCGCCTACAAGATTCCGCGCTACGGCAAAGCGATCGACACCTTGCGAATTAATGCCCTCGGTGCGTTCAGTACTTTCGACGCGGCTGCCGAACATGGCGCGCGTGTAATTTTAGCATCAACTTCAGATGTGTACGGCCGCAACCCGAGCCTACCCTACAGCGAAGAGAGTGAGTCGGTCTTCGGATCAAGCAAAGTCCCTCGCTGGGGCTATGCTGTTTCCAAGTTATTTGACGAACATCTGCTACTTTCTTACCGGGACGCCTTTGGTCTCCCTGCAACGATTATCCGAATTTTTGGTTCGTATGGCCCGCGCCATCACCTTAGTTGGTGGGGCGGCCCGCAGTCGGTCTTCATCACTGCTGCATTAAATGGCGAAGCGATGGAGATCCACGGAGACGGTCTTCAAACGAGAAGCTTCTGCTATATTGACGACACAGTAGACGGTTTCGTTCGCACAATCGAAGCTAAGGATGTCGACGGAGAAATTATTAACATCGGCAACGCTGATGAGATTACTATTCATGATCTTGCCGTACTGATTCACGAACTCTGCGGATCCAGCGACGCAGCAAATCTTAACCTGATTCCCTACGAGAATTTTGGAAAGTACGAAGACGTTCGCAGAAGGGTCCCAGACTTGAGTCTTGCGAAAAAACTTCTTAACTTCACGCCGCGCACAGCCCTTAGAGAAGGTTTGCTAAAAACCATCTCTTGGCAGAAGGATGCACTTTAATGAGAATGTTATTCGTTATACCGGCGTATAACGAGGCCGATAATATCGGCAAATGCATTGAACTTTTGGACAACATTCAGACCCCCGCAGAAGTACTTCAGATTATAGTTGTCGATGACGGAAGTGTTGACGGAACCGCTTCAATTGCCGAGTCATGCGCCGGCCAACACCCAGTCCGCGTGGTTAAACACGAAACAAATTACGGAGTTGGCCAGGCGTTCCGGACGGGCTTTGCCGCAGCACTCGAGCTCGCCGAGGATGAAGATATCATTGCGACAATTGAAGCTGACAACACCGGCGACTTCGACATTCTGCCTGAAATGGTTCGACAGATTCAAAACGGCGCCGACTTGGCGCTTGCCTCTTGCTACGCCGCAGGCGGCAAAATCGTCGACAGCACTCCGCTGCGGCTCATTCTAAGCAAAACCGCAAACCTACTACTGAGAATTTTCTACCCCACTCTGAGAGTTCATACATTTAGTTCCTTTTACCGAGTTTACCGCGCATCCCTGCTTAAGGCAGCCCTGGCTCGCCACGGGGAACATTTTATTGAGCAAGATGGATTCGAGTGCATGGTCGAGGTGCTGATCAAACTCAGTCGAATGACGGAGAATATCGTAGAAGTTCCGATGACCCTGCAGGCTGGCGAGCGTATCGGACGAAGCAAAATGAGAATCTGTAAGACCATTGTTGGATACGGTCAATTCATGGCACGCGATACGCTGAATAGGCTGCAGGGGAAGGGCTAGCTCAAATAAACTCAGCCGTTCCCGCGCAGCCTTTTTTCAACAAAGATTTCGTCACTACATAGAGTCGATTAGCTTTGTAAGTTCAGCGTTGTGCTTTATACAGTCTGGTAGAAGCTTTTTGTTAAGCAGCACTTCACTGCTATTAAGCATTTCTGAGCTGTTAATTATTCCTTCGTATTCTCTAATTCCATGCCCTTCTCCAGCGCGAAGCGCCAAAAGGGTAGTTTTGTCGCCGATATTTGTTGCCACTTCAGTGACACCGTTGGCAACAGTTCCCCAAACACCAGCGCTTTCTTCAGGCGCACCGCCCATCGATTGAATTTCACGTTCAATCAGCAGAACATTCTGTTTGTGGTCCACCATCATTTTGCGCAGTGATTGGCAGATTTCCTCGTCCTCCACGGACTCAAGAGCAGTCTGGTAAGTGTCGACGGCTGCCCTTTCTCCTCGAAGAATATGATTTAGATAAGCCAGCGTTGTACCTGTTTCAATTACAGTTGCCATAGATGCTCCTGTTCGTTGGTTTAACATTTATTACAGTTCTATTGTAAAAAATGGGGACGAGCGGCGGTATGATCCCGCTCATGCGGCGAATGGCAAGAATATGAAGGATTTAGCGCTTATCAGATACTGCCTGCGGCAAGATCTTCAAGCCTGTCTGGATCAACTACTCGAATTTCACCTGGTGTTGAGAGATTCAATATTTCGTCTCGCTCAAGTTGTTTAGTAATGCGAATTACTGTCTCCTGCGTCGAACCAACCAAGTCTGCAAGCTGCTGGCGCGTCATTTTAACGACCTGGTCAGTTTCCTGCCCCTCCGGGTGCGCACAAAGCTTCGGCAGCAGCGCAGTCAACGCTGAAGCGATTCGAACTTCGACCCGGTCATGAGCGAGCGAAAGACTAAGCGAATGTGCATCTCGCAGCCTGGCAAATGTGCGCTCAAGAAAGGTTTTGCTGATATCTGGGTTAGCTTCCAAAAAGTTTACAAAATCTACTCGAGGGATCCATAGAATTTGGGAAGCGACATCCGCTCGCGCCGTCACAGGATAGGAACTGCGATCGATCGCTGCCATCAATCCGAAGGCGTCTCCTTCCGGCAAAAGTTCGACGATTAGCTCTTTGCCGTCGATATTGCTCTTGATCATTGAAACACGGCCATGCAGGACGATAAATCCAGAAACCGTTTCATCGCCTTCTAGTGCAATCAGCTCGCCGGCATCAACGTCTGCTTGCCGACTTCTGCGACAAAGCTTTGCGAGCCTTTGTTCACTTATGCCGGTAAATGGTTCTATTCGCTTAAGCTGCTGAAGCAAGTCTTCGCTGACTTCATGGGCAGGAGCGCCTTCTCCATCACCGTCATCGTCGTCGGCTTCATCGGGAAGAGCCATTTCGATGACGGCGCGCAGCTCAAGCTCGCGAAACGGTTTAAGTACGTACCCAGCCGGATCTGTGACCTTAGCTCGCTCAAGAGTGGCAGTGTCAGCATGTGAGGTTAGGTAAATTATCGGAACGTCGGAAAACTCGGCTATCTTTCCCGCAGCTTCGATGCCATCCATCGCTCCCGCAAGTCTGATATCCATCAACACAGCGTCGGGATTAGCTGCTCGAACAAGCTCCACAGCTTCTTCACCCGTCGCGGGACTGCCAACGACTGAGTAGCCAAACTGTTCGATCACTTCAGACAGATCGGCAGCAATTAGCGCCTCATCTTCCACAATTAAAATCTTCGGTTGAGCCAAGGTCGATTCTCGCAATTAAACTGAAAACTCTATCGAAACTTCTGTTCCTCTCGGCCCAGACGCAAAATTCATTTCACCGCCTAGCTGCTTACTTAAGGTTTCTATCAGACGCAATCCAACAGAGGCAGTATTCTTAGTTTCATCAGGGCTCATCCCAACTCCGTTATCCGTTACACAGAGGCGGAGGCGGCTATTCGATCCTAACTGAAGCAATGAGACGTTAAGTTCGGGATGTTCGATTTGATCTGACGCGAATCCGTGCTTTACGGCATTGGAGATTAACTCATTAACTATCAAACCGCAGGAAAGTGCTTCCTGGATCTTTAGTTTCGCTTCGGAACAATCGACGGTGACCCTCAAACCCTCAATCTTGGCAGCATACAGGTTTCTAAACTCTTCAGCCATAGCGGAGAGGTACGCGCCCATATCGATATTTGCAAATTCCTTCGATTGATAGAGCGTCTCATGCAGGGAGGAGATAGAGTAAATCCGATTCTTGCACTCCTCTAACACTTTCTTTGCCTGCTCATTCTCGATAGCTCGCTGCTGCAGGCTTATAATACTAGAAATAATTTGAAGGTTGTTCTTTACTCGGTGATGGACTTCCTCGAGCAGAGCGGTTCGTTGCTGTAGAGCATCTTCCAGTTGGTTCTTGGCGGCTTCCACAACTGAAACATCCCGTATAATCGCGACGAACAATGTCCCCTCCTCAATTTCCCCGATTGAAAGAGTTGCCGAAAATTCCTCGCCTCCGACGCGACGCGCCTTCATAGCAACGTGCTTGTCCTGATCGCCGGTTGATTCCATAATTATACACAGTGCCACAAAAAACTCGTCTTCCTCTCCCCTGATACGAGGCAGCAGCCGCTCTATGCTTCTTCCACAAATTTCCGCCTGCGGAGCACCGAACATCGCAGTCCCTGCAGGATTGATGGACTGCACAATTCCTTCTCCATTAAACAACACAACTGCATCTCTAGCTTTTTCGATAATTCGCCTAACTTCTGCTTCGCGGCGGCGCGAGGAGCGCTGTTGGCGTGTTGCTTCGAGAAGAATATTCTGCAGCGCAGTTAAGCCGCGGCGAAAGACAAGTGATGCAATCAGCAACATTACGCCGAGCGCAAAGAGCTTAAGAAGAAACGGTATATCCGAAGTAGAGATTGGCAAGTGCATTAGCGACAACATGGCCACCATTGTCAGCAAGCTGTAAAATCCGCAAGACAAGCCGAAAACCA
This sequence comes from Bdellovibrionales bacterium, assembly GCA_020434585.1. GTDB lineage: Bacteria > Bdellovibrionota_C > UBA2361 > SZUA-149 > JAGRAN01 > JAGRAN01. The sequence goes on along the minus strand of JAGRAN010000112.1, from coordinate 15,808 downwards.
ACTCTTCAGATTTTATCGTTCGAATTGAAATTTTACGAAGATTAGCTGCCGCCATTATTAGGCCGGCCGCGACCGACGTCAGCAACAGCAGCTCGATTGTATTCAGGCCCGAACCCCAGCCTAAGCTAAGGCCTAAAGTAATAAAGAAGACAGCCGTAAGCTGCGACCATAGCGCGATAAATCTAGCCCGCACCGAACGCACAAGGAACGCGGAGAATAGCGCCAGCACTAGCAGCATCGCTACTCCCAGCGCCGACAAAATGAGCCAAGTATCCATTACGAACTCCAACAAGAACGCAAAGCTTACTAAAAACCTAGCCTAAGCAAGAGGTTATCAGACATGACCGAGATCATACTGCTAAGCCCGAACAAGGAATAACCTTAAATCATGGAAAATGCACAAAAACCATTACACATCGCTGTTGATTTTTTCACACACCCTGAGAAGAACGCCTGCACACGTTCAAACTCTCCGCCAGCGTAACGCTTTATTGCAAGTCACTGCCGCACAAAATGGAGGCGAATATGGGAAAGATAGTAAATTTAGATAAAGCAGAGCAAAAAGACGATGTGATGAAATTTGAAGATCATACTTTTAGGCTCGTGCAGGAACTAGGCGAACTGCACCGCTGGTTTGACAGTGAAAATCCAAACATCGTGACGTTCCCAAGTCGAGGAAGTGTTCCAGCTCCAGATGGGCAAGTCCGCCTACTAACTCTAGCATTCAACCGGCATTTGCAGGATTTGCAGAAATATATCAAACGCGTCGAGCAACAATTGGAACTCTTTGAAGAGCACAAAAATCGGAGTTCAAAACATGCACACTAACCACCCTGTTGAGAGTGAAGCCGCGGCAGGCTTTCGTCAGCCAGCAGAACGTCCGCTTGTTCAGGAATCCGCTGGCAAAATTTTGGTCAAATCTAACGGACTCGTAATTCGCAGCAAGGCTGGCATGCTGCTGGCGAAGCTCAGTTCGAATGAAAAATGGCGTCGAGTCATTCTACGCGAAACTGAGGCAACGCCGAGTGCCGGCAGTGTTCAGGTAGAAAACGCCGGTCTATTGTATTGGCACGATTGCGATGCTGGACAGTGGTGCTTCGTGCACGGACGCGCCAGTCGCGATAATCCTGAGCAGTGGACCAGGCAATATTTGACCGTGAAGGACGGAACCGTTGTTCAACACTCTGTGCAGCCGGCAGTCAAAACTATCGGCCTCAAGCAACACATCGGAACAGTTTGCGCCGTAGGCGTATTTGCGGCCACGCTCGGGGCGTGGCTAGCATACATTAACGGCTGACAAACTTAGTTCTTAAAGCAGTCTTTGTAGACTGCCTTCGACCCCAGTGCGCTTTCAATCCAAAGCAGCCGATTGTACTTTGCAATACGCTCGCTTCGGCACATTGAACCCGTCTTAATTTGTCCGGCATTCGTAGCCACTGCTAAATCAGCAATCGTCGTATCGGATGTCTCGCCGGAACGATGTGAGATAACATTGGTGTATCCCGCCTCCGCCGCACACGCGATGGCAGTCAGCGTTTCGCTCAGAGAACCAATCTGATTTAGTTTAATCAAAACGCTGTTAGCTACGTGTTCTTCAATACCACGTTGAATAAATTTCTGGTTAGTTACGAACAGGTCGTCGCCCACGAGCTGAATCTTAGAGCCCAGACGCTGCGTCAGAGTTTTCCAACCGCTCCAGTCATTCTCACCCAAGCCGTCTTCAATGCTGACGATCGGATACTTCCCGAGCCAGCTTTGATACAACTCAATTAACTGCTCTGAGTTCAGCTTGCCGCGGCCGGACTTAACGAACTGATAATAAGTCTGACCATCTTCCTTAGCGACCAGCTCGCTTGAAGCAACGTCAAGCGCTAACGAAATATCTTCTCCCGGGCGATATCCAGCACCTTCAATGCTCTTCAACAAGAAGTCGAAGGCTTGTTCTGTGCTCTTAAGGCGCGGCGCATACCCGCCTTCATCTCCGACTGCGGTGTCGAAGCCAGACTCAGCCAGAAGCGCTCCCAAACGATGAAAAACTTCTGCCGACATTCGAACCGCTTCCGAAAAGCTAGACGCACCGTGCGGTGCAAGCATGAACTCTTGCGTATCAAGACTGTTGTTCGCATGAGCACCACCGTTAATAACGTTAACTAGCGGGACTGGAAGCGTAACGGCTGATTCACCGCCAAGCAGTTTAAATAGTTCGACGCCCTGATCAGCGGCGGCCACATGCGCGGCAGCAAGACTAACGCCAAGAATTGCGTTGGCGCCCAGTTTTGACTTGTTCTCGGTGCCATCCATCTCAATCAGCAAATTGTCGAGCGCGGTGAGGTCTGCAACGCCTTTGCCTTTTAGTGCGCTTGCAATCACGCCATTAACATTAGCGACAGCCTTCTGTACTCCTTTGCCGCGATACCGCTTTGAATCTTTGTCCCTCAACTCGAGTGCCTCAAATTCTCCGGTAGATGCTCCGGACGGAACCATCGCCGACGCGCGTACTCCGCTGCTTAGCTCAATGACAACTGAGATAGTTGGATTTCCCCTGGAATCCAGGATTTCTAACGCTCGAATAGAACTGATTGTTGAACTCATGCTTTGGAAGCCCTTATATTGTTTGTCTTGCCTTCGCAGCTCAGCCGGCGCGGCTCTGCGGGGCGTCACTTTAACCCATAAGAATTAACCGCTCAAATTCGTGGGCAATATAATATCCTGCTGATATAGTGCAAGTAGTCAGAGGCAGTTAATTCATGAGAACATTTATACGATTACTTTTTTCGGCGGCAATTATCTCTGTCGTCGTAGTCACCTATCAAGGCAAGAATGGCTTTGAGTCACTCGTGCGCCTAAATCATACTGAAGTTGGCCTTAAGCACCAGGAGGCAGCACTGCTTAAGGAAATTCGAAGACTTGAGCAAGATATTCACCGTGCAACGCACGACCAAGAATACCTCCAGAATCAAGCCCGCAAGGAACTGCTCGTTTCATCTCCGGACGAAATTGTTTACATTTTCCCTGAAGACCGGACGGCAGGAAGATGAAATCGAACACCAAACCTACTTTTCAAGCGTTCACACCAAGCAGCAGCAGAAAAAAGGCTCCGCAGTCTGTTGCGACCGTGCTTGAGTCCGCCCTGAAGTATTACCGGCTAAAAGGCAAAATAGAGCAGCACAGCGTACTCGACGAGTGGCCGAACATCGTCGGCGAGCACATCGCGCAGTTCGCTAAGCCAGAGAAGATAACTAGAGGAAAGGTGCTGGTTGTGAGGGTCAGCGATCCGATTTGGGCGCAGGAGCTGTCACTCAGCAAACAAAACATCCTCGAATCCTTCCGTGTTCTTGAATTCGGCTCGGTTATTGAGGATATTCGTTTCGTTGTGTCGGGTCCGAAGGATCTCGAAAGACGCTAATTAATCATTTACGCCATGGCAGATTCATTTCTTAAGGGCCTACGAGCCCGCAAGCTGATTCACGACGTCTCGCACGAGACGGAGCTCGAGAATAAACTCGCGTCCGGCTCCGTGCCGTTTTACTGCGGCTTTGATCCGACTGCTGACAGTCTACACGTGGGGAGCATGCTCCCGCTGACTATGATGCGTCGTCTGCAGAGACTCGGTCATAAGCCAATTTTAGTATTAGGCTCGGGAACAGGCATGATCGGCGATCCTTCGGGGAAATCTGAGGAGCGCACTTTACTTGACGATGACGCGATTGCACACAACCTAGAAGGCATCGAGGCGCAAGCGCGCGCCTTTTTCTCCTTTGAGGGCGATAACGCGGCAGTCGTTGTCCGCAATGACGAGTGGCTGCGTAAGCTTGATTTGATTGCGTTTCTTAGGGACGTCGGAAAGCACTTCTCCGTAAACGCCATGATGGCGAAAGACTCTGTGCGCGCGAGACTGGAAGATCGCGACCAAGGAATCAGCTACACCGAATTCAGTTACATGCTGCTGCAGGCATATGATTTCTATTGGCTCTACAAGGAACACGGCTGTGTGCTGCAAATCGGCGGATCCGATCAATGGGGCAATATCACAGCGGGCATCGATTTTATCCGGCGTAAAACTGGGAACGACAAAGGTCAAGCATTTGGTCTTACTTTCCCGCTCGTTACGACCTCAAGCGGAACCAAGTTTGGCAAAACTGAGCAAGGCACCGTCTGGCTCGACCCCAAACGCACCAGCCCATATCGCTTTTACCAATACTGGCTCAACACCCAGGACTCAGATGTAGTTCATTTCCTAAGAATGTTTACTGAACTTAGCGATCAAGAAATCGCCGCTCTGGAAAAACAAGTTGCTGAGGATCCGGGCAAGCGCGAAGCGCAAAAATCTCTTGCCAGAATTATGTGCGATTTAGTTCATGGAAACGACGAAACCGTGCGCGCGGAAAATGCGACTCAGGTTTTATTCGGCGGCAAGTTAACCGACGTAGATGACGCCACACTTGCGGATATCTTTTCCGATGTGCCCTCAACCGAGGTCAAGGCAGCAGAACTCTCGGCAGGAATCGCAATTGTCGATTTGCTCAAAACTTGCGGTCTCTCCAAATCAAACGGTGAAGCCCGTCGCACAATCGATGGCGGCGGACTATACTTGAACAATGAGCGAGTCTCCGACTCAGCAATGATGGTAACTTCTGACTGCCTTGCCACGGATTCGATGCTAGTGCTGCGCAGTGGGAAGAAGAAGTATCATTTGGTTAAAATAGTTAGCCGTTAGCCGTTCTCTGTTCTCTGTTCTCTGAAGGCCGATTCTGAATTCAGTCAGCAGCGCAATAAGAAAGGCCCCGCGAAGGGGTCGAAGGTAATTATCTAGCGTTCTGTATCAATTTGTATAAATGCGCCCCTAGATTATCGAGCACTTTCCATTCTGCCGAATTTTGAAGTTCTTCAATAATCAATACAGCCTGACACTCTCTAAGAGACCCCATGGCGATATGAAAGAAGCGTCTTTGTTCTTTGGTGGTGTGCTTCCCGTTCCCCTCCGCAAGATTTAATGCGATTGAATGCGCTGCTCTCGTCAGCTGGTCCTTGGCGTGTCTGGGCAGCATCAGGCAGCGAGCGAGGCGATAGAACTCAACGGCTAAATCAAATGTTCTGAAATTCTGCATTGTATGGCTCCTTCGTTTTTCAAAAAAAATTGGCTTCTGCCCTAAGGTGAAAGCCAATTTTTTTTGAAAAACGAAGGAGCCTAGCTTACATGAAAAACTTTAGGACATATCAAGCAGCCGTTGAATTCTATCGCCTTGCCGCTACTGCCAAACTTCCCAGACATTTGAAAGACCAGCTCGACCGAGCAGCCTCAAGCATCGTTCTTAATTTAGCTGAGGGCGCAGGAAGGTTCGGACGCAAAGACCAGAAACGGTTTTTCCACATTGCACTCGGGAGCCTTCGCGAATGCCAGGCGATTATCGATATCGCACAAAACACAGACAGTAGTATGGAATTATCCGCCGATAAACTCGGCGCTCACATATTCAAGCTAATTCGAAGCTGATTCTCTTCGGCCCCTTCGCGGGGCCGTTTTCTTTCCCCCCTCCTCACTCCCCCACTGTTGCCAAAATCTGACAACACTAGTTCCACTCCGCGCGGCTTTTTATGCATCGATTTTAAATGTCAGGCTTAACTAAGTACTCACTCATTGATAATTTAGTATTTGTGTGCAGCATGGTGATGGAAGATCTTTCTAATTACCGTGCGCCGCAGCGCCCGGCACTTCTCGGGTAGTCGTATTTCGCAAGATTCGCGCTAGCTTCTAGGGCAATCGTAGAAAGAGTTGCGATTGATAAGTTTCAGCAAGCAATCCGCAGCGGAAGCTGTGGAGTTTTAACACCACCGTAGGCAGCAGCCGGGCTTCTCGCCGGCTCGGCTGTTGTCTGCCTCCTCACGAGACAAGGCGCCTCGTAATTTAGTGCTCAGCACAGAGGTCCCGCACCGTCACCATGCATCCACACACACGCTAACAAGACCAGTTCCCTCTGCGGGGCTTCTGTGCTGAGCGCAAAGAGGCAGGCTTAATTATTACGCCCGATATCCGTTCGGTAGTGCATTCCGTCGAACGATATGCGCTTAATGTTCGCGTACGCATTGTCGAGCGCAGCAGAAACTGACGAACCAAGCGCGGCTACAGCTAATATACGACCGCCTTTTGATACCACTTCACCTTCGCTGCCGCTTTCAGTTCCTGCATGAAACGCGACTATTCGCTCTGACGGCGCAAATAATCCCTCTATTTTCTTACCGTCGTCGACAGACTTCGGATAGCCTCGTGACGAAGCAACAACACAAGCGGCCGCATCTTTCGTCCACTTCAGCTCGACCGTTTCAAGATTCCCGTTAACTGCAGCAAGTAACGCGGAAAACAAGTCCGACTGCAGACGCAGCATCAGGATTTGAGTTTCCGGATCTCCGAGTCGGCAATTGAACTCCAGCACTCTTACGGCTCCATCCGCATCGATCATCACGCCTGCGTACAGAAACCCTGTATAGCGAATTCCTCGCGCCCAGAGCTCTCGAATAACGGGGATAAAAATATCCTCCACCATCTGCGCTACTTTCTCGTCAGGCAAAACACTCGTTGGCGATACGGCACCCATACCACCTGTGTTCGGCCCTGCATCGTCGTTTAGCAGGCGCTTATAGTCTTGGCTCACGACCATCGGCAAAACAGTTTCGCCGTCGACGATCGCCATAACGGAAGCTTCTTTACCCTGCAGCTTCTCTTCGATAACAAGCGTGCGGCCTGCATCCCCCATGCTCTGGTCAACCATCATCTCATCGACCGCGGCGAGCGCTTCTTCGACAGTTTCGGCAACAACAACACCCTTGCCAGCAGCAAGACCGTCGGCCTTTACTACGATTGGAGCGCCTTTTTCTTTGATATACGATTTCGCCTCTTCTGCTGAAGTAAAGCAGGCGCCTTCAGCAGTGCGCACTCCTGCTTTAAGCATGACCTCTTTTGCGAAATACTTTGAATATTCCAGTCTGGCGGCTTCCTTGCTCGGACCAAACACCTTTAGCCCGTGCTCAGCGAACACGTCTGCGAGTCCGTCAGCTAGTGGAGCCTCTGGGCCGACAACTGTTAACGCAATTTTATGCTCAGCAGCCCATACTGCCAGCGCACCTAAATTCTTCGGGTCGATATCGACGTTAGTTGCAATTTCGGCCGTTCCAGCATTGCCTGGGGCGCAGTATACATGCGTCACTTTGGGGCTTTGCTTAAGCTTCCAGGCGATTGCGTGCTCTCTTCCTCCGCCGCCGACAACTAAAACTTTCATTTCTGGCTCTCCTTCTAGCTAAACTAGTGACGAAAATGTCTTTCGCCGGTAAGCAGCATTACCATTTTTCGGCTGTTCGCCGCAGCAACGACATCTTCATCCTTGATCGATCCGCCGGGCTGAATCAGCGCTGCCACACCTCCGTCGTTAAGGACTTCGAGCGTGTCGGAAAACGGCAAGAAAGCATCTGAAGCTGCTACAGATCCAACCGGGTCGTGCCCGTGAGTTTTGGCGCGCTGCAGCGCGAAGTTTGCAGCATCAACCCGGCTCATTTGGCCTGCGCCAACTCCGATTGCTTTACCGTCTTTTACTATGACAATTGTATTCGACTTTACGTGCTTGCAAATCTGCCACGCCAAACGAAGGTCCGCTTGCATATTATCGCTTGGCTTGAGCTCGCTTACTACTTCTGCCTCATCGAGAGACTTTAGAACTGCATCGCCTGTTTGCACCAAGTAATCGCCAAACGCGTTTCGAATCGAAAGTGAATCTGCTTTGGCTTGAGCTGTTAAGCTGGCAAAGTCACATTTTATTACGCGAACGTTCTTCTTCTTCTTAAACTCCTCCAGCGCTTGAGCAGTATAGTCACTGGCCAGAACTACTTCGATAAATCCTTCTAGCATCACTTGAACTAGATCGACGTCCACAGTTCCGCTAAGGGCAATGATACCCCCGAACGCACTAAGCGGATCGCAGGAACGAGCCTCCTTAAATGCATCGAGTATGTTACCGCGAACGGCCACGCCGCAGGGATTTGAGTGTTTGATGATTACCGCGGTTTCCAAACCAGGGTTTCCGCTCCAAACCTCAAGAAAAATTCCCAGGGCTCCCTGCATATCGAGCAAGTTGTTGTACGAGATTTCCTTGCCTTGCAGCAGTTCCCAAGGAGCCTTGGTGCCTTTATCACCAACTGAAACTAGACGGTACAAGCCTGCATCCTGGTGGGGATTTTCTCCGTAGCGCAGCGTAGAGTCTCTCTCGAGGGCAAAAGTAATGAATGGTGCGAGCTCGTGCGGAGCCCCGTTTTCATCCAGCAACGATTCGTTAAGTGAAAAGTATCTGGCAACTGCGCCGTCGTAAGCTGACATAGTAGCGAACACGCGAGCAGCGAGAAGGCGGCGGGTCGCAAGCGAAACCTCTCCGTCGGCTCGCAGTTCATCGATGACCCGCTGATAATCGGACGGCCTACAGATAGCTGTTACGTCCTTACAATTCTTGGCGGCGGCACGCAGCATGGTCGGACCACCAATATCAATAAATTCGACAAGAGATTCGTGCTTGGGATTTGCAGCAGCCTCTACTTCGTTAACTTTGTCCAAGAACGGATACAAGCTGACTACGACATAGTCGATATACCCGGCCTCAACTTCATTAAGCGAGGCCGTATCATCGTCCCTATCTCGTCTGGCCAATATGCCGCCATGGACTTTGGGGTGTAGGGTTTTCACCCGGCCATCCATAATTTCCGGATGACCTGTGTAGCTGCTGACCGGAACAACTTCGATTCCGTTCTGCTCTAAATGTTTAGCTGTTCCGCCGGTGGAAAGTATCTTAACTCCACGGCTGCAGAGTTCCTGAACAAGGGGTAAGATTCCTGTCTTGTCCCAAACACTTACAATTGCATAACGATTCATTCAGATGTTCCTCACTCCAGCTGCAGGCAGTTCGCGGAGGCGGGATCATACGGGAGTTACGTAGGGTTTTCAAGCTCTGGGGAGGCCGCGCGAGGTCAGTTCTCGGTGGTGGCCTCTGAGGCGGACTGCTCAGGCGTGGGCGCCGATTTTTGTGCCTCCGAGTCTTCGGAAAGACTCTTTAGGATTTTATCTTCCTCTTCATCAGAAACCTTCAGACTAAGCTCCCACAACTTTTTTTCAAACTCTTTCTTCTTGGCTTCAATTTTAACCTGCTGCTCAAGCCGCTCAAGTGACAGGCCCCAGGTCAGAGAGTTGATTACTTCAAGCTTCCTCTCAATTTGCTGCTTGCGCATTTTTAAAGAGGATTCGTCAATATATCCGGCAAACGGGTCACTTGCCTCGATACGCTGCTCTGCAATCTTTGCGTCGACTGTTTTAGTAAGCTCAGCGATCAGATTCTGTTTCTGAGTTTCAAGTTCCGTTCCGAGCGTCAGTTTTCTTGAACTTAACGACTCATCACCTGGAGACGCTTCAGCAGCAGAGGATGCATTATCCGATAGCATCTTCGCCGCTTCATACATTTGCACCAGGCCTTTTATCTTCTCTTCCTGCGGCGCGACCTCTTGTGCAACTTCAAGAAAATTTCCGGCCTCAATGGAAGTCTTGCGCATTTTCCACTCGGCGCTATCCTCTGAGGCAATTTCAGACTTGCCCTTACTCAGCTCGTTGTCGATCTCAGCCAATTCAGCAGTAAGCTTTTCTTTGCGCTTAACCACATCAAGCTGCGAAGGTAGGGTCAGCAGAGCTAGGCGGTAGTTCTCGTCTTCGATGCTGCGACGCACATCGATCTTTTGCTTAATAACCTGCTTTTTGCTTTCAAGGCGTTCAGAGGCAGCCGCGGCCGCTTTCTCGTCCACATGGGAAGCAGCCGCTTTAACATCATCCTCGATATTGTTGTCAGGAATAACATTCGATGTCGGCCAAGCTTCAGCTTCGGCACCAGAAGACGACTCAGTTGGACTAGGTTCGGTCGCGTTCGAGCTGCCCGAACGATCTTCAGGGACGACTACAGTCGCTGCTGGTACGTCGATTGATTTTGAAGCTTCCCCGGGTTCAGTTGTTGGTTCAACCGCCTCGGGAGCATGTTCAGGCTCAATTACTTCCGCATCGGTTACCGAAATGGACGGCACGGTCTCCGTCACTTCGGGCGGATTGCTGGCAATTTGCGGCTCTGTCCCAACGTCGTTCAAACGGACACGCTGACTAGTCTGGCCGACTACAACTAGAATCACCGCAACCACGGCAACCGCAATCACGGTTATCCCGAGCATTTGGACTTGTTTGAAGCTTTGCTCTTCGTCTTTTGTGGCAACTTCCTCTTTATCGAGAAAGGAAAACTCGTCCTCTTCCTCGTCGTCTTCAGCAGATCTCTCTGCGCCGGGAGAGTCGATTTCTCCCTCTACTGTCGGCTGCGAATCTTCATCAGCACCGAGCGAAGTTTTGATTGCTTCCTCGGCGCGCAGTTTTTTCTCAGATCGCTTTTCGTGATTTCGCACGTCTTCGGTTGTCGGATTCTCTCCGAACAGTATCGAATCGACGGCGGAGCCAGAAGTGTCTTCCCCGTTGGTGCGCTGATGTTCGTCTTCTTCAACATCGCCTGTATCAAACATCGAATCACCCAGGTCGGGCATGTCGGGAATGACATCTTCATCAAATTTGATTTCAGATGACTTTACAAACTCGATTTTGCCGTCTGAAAGTTCTTTGCGCGCACTGTCTTCATATTCGCAAACTTCCACCAGCTGCACGGTGATGTTGTCAGTGCCCCCGCGCTGGTTGGCTAACTCGATCAGCATTTCAGCTGCATCGCGCAGGTCATCTTTGGCTTCCAAAATCCGCTGAATTTCAACATCTTCAACATGATTGGTAAGGCCGTCGCAGCATAAAAGAAAGCGGTCGCCTTCAGTTAGCGGAAGCGGAAAAATTTGAAGTTCGACGTCCACGTTCGGTGTTGGTCCAATCGAACGGGTAAGCATGTGCGAAATCGGGTGATTTTCAGCCTGCTCGGCGGAAATGGTTCCAGCATCCATCAACTCCTGAACTAGCGTATGATCTCTGGTGAGCTGGGTCAGCTTGTCATTCTTTAATAAATAAATTCGCGAGTCCCCAACATGAGCAACCATTGCCTTGTCGGAGAAAATCGCAAGAGCAACAAGCGTCGTTCCCATCCCAGAAAGTTTATCGCTGGATTTGGCGTGTTCGTGGATCGCAGAATTCGCTAAACGAATCGAAGTGACGAGCGACTCGGGACTTAGCCCGCCTGCTGCAGTTAGCGCGCGCTTGCCGATTACCTCGATCGCAAGAGCCGACGCAGTCGCACCGCCCTGCGCGCCGCCCATGCCGTCAGCAACAAGGAACAAGCTGCCTTTGGGCGTATGCAGGTATCCGTACGAATCCTGGTTTTCCTGCCTGCGCTTACCTACGTCAGTAAGTACAACACAGCGGCAAGGAATCCCCTTCGCACCCGCGCTTTCCTCTGAACCAACGTCCACTCGTTGCTGTCTCTTTGACTATGTCTACGGAAGGACTAACCGTGCGCAGCATTTAGCGAGCCACTCGTTCGTCCCAACGACCCGCCCAAACCGGAGCCGCAAACCATTCCCCGCAGACCGACCCTTCAACCTAAGTCTATCAATATAATACCAAAAATGCCGAGCCGCCGAGCGCTCGACCTCCATGATTTAGACTACCCAGGGGGCCAATTAGACTCGTGTAAGTGGTGGAAACAGTAAATAACTGACTAACTTACTTGCTTTACGAAAGCGCTCTTTGGTGACAATCCGGCTTGAATTAGGCGTTTCTGCCGAGATTTAGCATCCTTAGCCGATTTATAGGGACCGACTAAAACCCGGTAGAACTGCTTTCCACCGACCTTAGTCTGCTCAATTGCGACGTTGTATTTTGCGGCCGCAAGACTCTGAGCCATGTCCTGGGCGGAGTCCGAAGAACGCTTGGCTGATACCTGAACATAGTAGCCGCGCTTTACGCTGCTGCTGATGGCAACCTTAGCCGCAGCTGCGGGCTTAGATTCTTTCTTCTCGACCTTAGGCGCGGGAGCTGGTGCCTCCACCCCGCGAATTGGCTTTTGCTTGGGAACTGATGCTTTCTCTACCTCCGCCAACTTTACACGTTGAGCGATTGTTTCGGACGGAGCTTCGGTTTTCGGAGTGATTGTCGCTTGCGGTAACGCTGCCGCCGCACCTTCCGCCGGTAGGGATGCCAAAGATTGTGTCGGTGCCTTGGCTAAGGGGACTGAAGTCTGCTCGGGCTGGGCGGTCTTCGCTGTTTCCAGAGCCATAGCTAGTGGACCAACGTCCGGAAGCGGTCGCTCGGGCAGAGGCACTCTAAGCGCCAGTCGCGCCTGCTCCTCGAGAGCTAGCTGCATCCCGCGCTCTTTCCCGGCATAAAGTCCGAAAAAGAAGGTCGCGGCCATTAAACCTGCACAAATCGACCAGCTCACTACAAGCTGGCCCAGCGTAAATGAATACTGTCTGGATTTAGGGCGAACCGATTTGGTAGGCGGGATTACGCGCTGATAGGGTTCTACAGTTGAATAATCAAATTTTGGATGGGCTGCCATTGAGAATGCTCCTCCTAGCCGGCGAAATCGTATGTTAGGCAGGCGGCGGCAGCATTAATTTGCTGCCTCAACTACTTTTCTAGTACGAGACCAGCATCCTCGCAAGAAATTCTAAGCAGCTCGAGGCCTTTATCAATAGTCTCCACGAGTGCCTGCGACAAGATGCGATACGTAAGAGCATCGCTGCCTGCCAGCTGCGAAGGGGTTCGACAGTCGGGCCGATTAAAAAATTCGTAGAAGCCGCCCGCAAACCCGATGAGCGTTCCAACTAGGCGGACCGCATTACTGCGAAAATCTCCCACCTTAGTCTGACCGCGAAACGCAGCTGCTCTGTTAAAAGCCGTTTGACCGTATTTTGGCACACTGCGCGCAATGGCGGTACTGGTTTTTTCGCAAGTGATTGTCAGAAATCGCTGAGCGTCGCTGGACGCACGCCCTAAGTACCACGGCACAGCCTCGCTGGTGTTGAAGCCCTCAATGTACGCTTTCAAATCCAGCTCCGGGTTTGAACACGCAGCAAACACCATCAGCAAATCTTCGAAGGACGGCGTGCGCAGCAGTGCAAGTACATCTTCTCGACCGCGCTGAGTCAATTTTGCCTTCACGCGTTCAAATTCTACCAGGGGTATCAAAAAGCCTTCGTCTCGAACGACTTCCCGCGGCGTGGTAAAAACTTTGTCGCGCAGCAAAAGCTGCGGATCTTTCTTCAAGGCCTCTAGAAACCAAACTGCGAACTCCGTAGTAGGAGAAGCATTTAGATATCCATCTCCGCCAACCGAAACTGAAAAATATCGTGACACTTCGAGATGGTTGAAACACTCGAGCAGCTCCTGAGCAACCTGCATAGGAAGCCGCGGCTGCTCAGCCGCCCTAAAACGGCTGGATATTTCGAAGGCAATATTGCTCGCTACATCTGCGCCAACATCTAACGGCGCCTTGACGACTGAGGCCTTAACTGAACACTGCGGTGCAAGAGCGCTGAGATAGTCCTCGGCGGCGGCTTCAAGCGCCGCCTGATACTCAAGATACATTTAGCTGCGCTCCCGAGCGGAAAATTCTTTATGTGCGTTGACGACTGCTTTCGAATCTTCGGCGCCTGCCTGCACCTCATTAAGCCAGTCAATCAGCTCATGCGCAGGCAGCTCGCAACATAAATAGGCCAAATAGTTTTGCCAGGGCTGCTTAGGCATCAATTCATTGAATTGTTTAAGTGCGTCTGAGCCAGCAGCGCCTTCCGGAAGGAGATACTTGAAAAGCCCTAGTTCGTTTAGTTTAAATACCACGACATCGACCGGCTCATCGGACAGGGCTTTGCGCAGCTCATCAAATAAGCGTCGCTTCGGCACCGTCGACAACAGGTCCCGTCCCAGCGCATCATTTGCCAGCAACTGCGTTTTTGAATCAAACGAAAAACCAAACCTTGCAATAAACCGCGCTCCGCGAAGCACCCGCACCGGATCGTCAACAAAGCTATTGTCATGCAGCACAACCAGCTGTTTCGACTGAAGGTGCTCAAAGCCATTAAACAAATCGAAAACTTGCCCGAGTTCTCCTTGTGACAGCCCAACCCCGATAGCATTAATCGAAAAATCTCTTCGTCGAAGATCTTCCTCCAGGCCGGCGGGCCAAACTTCCGGCGCTGCACCTGGAGTTGGGTAGCGCTCTCCTCTGGTGCTTGCGAAATCAAGTTCGCTGACTCCAGGAAGAACTTCCCGGTCAAACAGCAGCTTAGCGGTTCGATAGCGCTTGAAGCTAATACAGCGCACCGGCTCAGGTAGTTCAGGGAAGAATTCTGTCCACCTCTCTTTCAGCTTTTTGGCAAAAGCCACTCCGTCTCCTTCGATCAAAAGGTCGATATCGGGAGATTCAACGCCGAGCAAAACATCCCGTACTAAGCCGCCAACTAAAAACGCGCGCACTGGCGGTTTGGCCTGCACCTTGCCGACCGACTCTAGAAATTCAGCTATTTCAGGATTCAGGTTATCCCTGAGGGAAAAGCGCTTTGCCATGATGGCAGTGATAGCACATACCGGGGAGACTTACACCTCAGTCCGGATCCGCCGTGGAGTGATAAAACCCTCCCATCTCCTTAAGCGAAAACGCTTTAGTCATTCGCTCTTTAAAGATATCACGAAAGGAATCGGCTCGGACCCAGCATACAAAAAGATCCGACCCGTCCTCGCGTAGCTTTTGACGGTAAGTTAAAACGTTTGCAACCAGGAGCAGCGGCATTTGCCTTACCGCGGAAAAGTCGACTACCCAGTTCTTGCCACTGCCCCGCTGCTCAAACAACTGATGAAGATGATCGATAACGGTAGAGAGCGTTCGCGGGTCCTGCATCCCTGGGAGCAAAACAACAAACGTCTCTCCTATCTGGGCATGCGCCACGTGACCCGGACCATAAACTATTGGACTCTTCTCTGCGCCGCCGACCTGGTCAACGACAGCAGAGACCTCTGCGAATACTTTCTGAGGGTCTGAAGTACCGCTCTTCTTGGAAAGAATTGCAGCGCCAATGCACCTTAGGCGAACTTCATCAAGCGTTTCGGCGATGGCAACTTTGTCCTGCTCCGACAAGGCTTTCGGTTCTTTCTCGGACCAGCCGAGCCGAGCCTCCAGCTTCTCACTAAACGGATGCTGCGTAGGGCCGCCAAAGATAGATGAATTGCTGATTACTTCGAGTTCTGCAAACAGGCGAGCCAAAATGCCGCGCTCATCAGCAGGCGGACTTGCTAGGGTATCGAGCAGCACAGCAAGTCTGCGATAGGTGTCTAGCACCTTGTGATCGCCGAATACATCGACGTCGATCGAATGATGACCTAGATTCAACTCAGCACCCCAAAGGCAGACAGCGGGACCCAACCGCAAAGCCCAGTGTTTTACTCAGTTATAATGACGTCAGAAATTGCCCTAGACTTAACAACTCGGGGGGAAGGCTACTTAGCTATCAAGAAAATATCAAGAAAATTAAATAATTAGCTGGTCCGCTCAAAAAAATCCCTTATTCCACGATAAAGTGATTCCGCGACCAGGCGCTGATAGCGGCGCTCGATGAGCCTCCGGCCCTCTACGGGATGATCCATAAAGGAGACTTCGACCAGCACGCAGGGCATATGAGCGCCGACAAGCACATAGAATGGTGCTTTCTTCACTCCTAAGTCTCTTACGTCAGAATAATAGCGCGACAATCTAGATACGAGCGCGCTCTGCACGTGATGAGCCAGGGTTATTGAGTCTTCGAGTTTAAAATTCTGGATTAA
>JAGRAN010000111.1 GCA_020434585.1 Bdellovibrionales bacterium | reverse complement strand
GAGGTCACGACTGTAGAGCCAGATCAGCTTGGAGAGCGTGAGGCCGTTGTTGAGTTTGAATCAAATCCAATGTTTATGATGGCCTATCACAAGCCAGTTTTCCCACACCCGGATGACGCACCGTTTACGATACTGCATGAGCTGCTTAGCTCAGGGCGGTCGTCGCTACTCGTGAGGGAGTTCGTTCAGCGCCGCAAGATCGCTCGTGGAGTTTATACTTCAGAAGGACCAAGCGAGAGATTCCCAACTCTGTTCTACGTCGGTGCGAGTCCTGTTGATGGAGTGACATCCGCCAAGCTTCGTGACGAATTGCAACAAGCGATTGATCGGGTAGCTGAAGAGGGTTTTCGCGAAGAAGACATAGCTGGTGCAAAGCGACGCCTGAGAGTGTCTTTTCTATCTAACCTTACTTCCAACTACGGGATGGCTCGTCTGCTTGCGCGTTCAGAGTTGTTATGGGGGGATTGGAAAATACTGCTTAAGTTCTATGACGATCTAGAGAAGGTGACTAACGAAGATATTAAGCGAGTCCTTAAGGAATATATTACACCGTCCAATCGTACATTTGTTGAAGTTGTTGATAAGCGCAGTGAAGGGGAGAACAAACTGTAATGAGGAAGATATTATTGGTTTCATTTTTGTTTCCGCTTCTTACTCTGGCTGCGTGCTCGTCAAATGGCATTCCACGTTCGCCGGACGACATTCCGGCGACGAAGCTGGATTTTTCCCCAGTCGAGCCAGTTGAATGGACGATGAGCAATGGGATTAAGGTGCTTTATATCCACGATGATGAACTTCCACTGATTCGCGGCGTGGCAGTTTTTCGAGGGGGATCTTTGCAAGAGGCGCCTGGCCAAGAAGGATTGGCCGCCATTACTGGTTCTCAAATGCGTGAAGGTGCGACGCAGGATTTTAGCCCTGAGGAGCTTGACGAACTGTTAGACAACTTAGGGGCTTCCATCGAGTCGAGTTTTGGGTCGGAGTGGGGCTCGGTTTCGTTTTCAAGCCTCAGTGATGATTTAGACCAGGTGCTGACTATTTATGCTGAAGTGATACGGCGACCTGCTTTTGACAGCAGCCGGCTTGCTCTCGCTAAGCATTTGGTTGCGCAAGAAATTGTTCGCAGAAGGGACGACCCAGGCACTATGGCTTCGATGTCGTTTGCCTCGATGGTTTACGGACCGAATAGTCCCTACTCGCAATCGGCAACGATGAAGTCGATTGCTTCCATCTCGCGCGGTGACATGCAGGCATTCCACAAACGTTTCGTCCATCCGCAAAACACGATAATCGCTGCCGCGGGTTCGATTCCGATTGAGGAATTAAAGCGGCAGCTGGAGAGTAAGTTCGGCGACTGGACTCGGTCTGACAAGTTCGTTCCGCCGGTATTACCTGAAGTAGGCGATTCGCTGAAGCCCGGTGTGTACGTACTCCCGCGCGAATTTGAGCAGGCGACAATTATGATCGGTCATCGCGGGCCAGTTCGACTTGGTCCTGAGCATTACCAGTTGGCGCTTTATAACCGCATTTTTGGGCACGGAGGATTTAGCAGCGTGCTCTTCAAAGAAGTTCGATCCAAACGAGGTTTGGCTTACTCAGTTTGGGGCGGCTTTTACCCTGGTGCTAAGAGCGGCGTGTTTGAGATTGATTCGGGGACAAGGGTCACTCAGGCACTCGAAACGATTAAAACTATCTTGGATCTTGTTGAAAAGAGCCGAGAGGAGCAATTCACAAAAGATCAAATCGAGGATGCGGTAATTGGAGAAGGAAGGCGATTTGTCTTTAACTTCGAAACTTCGCGTGAAACGGTCGGACGCAGGGCATGGCTTGATGTGATGGACTACCCGAGGGATTACGATCAAAAGTTTTTGTCCCGCTTAGGGGAGGTTAAGGCTGACGAGATACTAAACTTTGCCAAAGACAACATCGACTTGGACAATTTAGTTATCGTGATAGTCGGCGACATATCTCCTCAAGAGGTCGCCAAATTTTTTGATGGGAAGAGACCGGTTTATCAGCTAGACTTCGATACAGAACCACATCTGGTGGGGCCGGTTAGAACTGCTTCTGTTATGTGAGACGAGCTAAGTGCGACCATCCAATGAATCTAGAGCGCAGACGCTTAAGATTGTCTTAGGTATCCTCCTCTTGTTCAGTGTTTTTAATCATTCGATTGCCGCATTTTCGACTCGCTACGACAACATCGTTGTGCGCTCGTTCGAAACGTTTCGCACTACCATCGGAGGATTGTTCGCGGATACGGCGTACCTCTGCCCCGCCTCTATCAGGGTAACTTGCATTGACGTAAATACGGCATGCAGGTACGCGCTTGGACTGCAGGACTAATTTCAATGGCTTGTTCATTCAAGATTCATCTACCAGCGGCTTGTGTTGCGTTTGCAATGCTGACCAGTTGTACGCCGGCTTCTCCGGCGCCGTATCCTGGTCCTGACAAGCAGGCAGCCGGCACAATTTACGGGGCAATGCTCGGAGCTGGTGCTGGTGCTGTCTACGGTGCTCAAGTTAGCGCTGGTGCGGGCCCAGGAGCGGCCGTAGGTGCAGGTTTCGGAGCAATTTACGGCATGGCGGCTGGAATTGGGATCGATGCACTCGAGGAGGATCAGCTGCGCCGGGACGAGGAACTCGTAGAGGCTCGTGAACGCAGCTGGGTTCAATCGATCCTTGCTGAGCACTACGAGCGTCGTTTGGAGCTTCATCCGAACCGAGATATTTTCCCTGCAGATTTGTTTTTTGTCGGGGACGAAGTGCGCTTGAGGCCCGATGCGAAAGTATTAGTGCAGGAGATAGCGCGGCTTCAAAAACGCAGATTGCCATGGTCGCGTTTAGTTATCGCTTCGTATGTAACAGCGCGTGACGAAGACTCCGATTATGCTGCATTTCTAAACCGAAATCGCGCCGACGAGATCGCAACAGAGTTTGTTCGCGCCGGGATCGAGCCCAGAAGAATCAAGACTCGCTCGATGACCATCCCGGAACCGATATTAATCGATCCACACGATTCACCTCAACGCTATCGCCAGGCAATCGAAATAATCCCGGTCGATTATTGATTATTTTCGTGTTTATTGCTTGCGCTGGTCGGAGTTGCTGATTAAAGACAAAGGTATAAATCACTGCTAAACCTGTCAGCCTGCACTTTGCATCAAAACAGTAGCGGCGCAATTCCTGGGAGAAGATATGGCCAAGGCTAAAGAGAAGAACAAGTCGGAAGAGAAGAAATACACTAAGAAGGAACTTCAAGCATTTATTAGTGATGTTTCCGCCCAGGTCGCTGACCACAATTTGCCTTCGATTCACACGATGATCGCCTTAGACCACGCGTTGCGAGTTTCAAATGTTCGCGACATTCTCGACGAAGAGCTAAAAGCTCAGGCGCGTGACCTTTGGACGAAGATTAAATCCAGCGGTCTGCACTTGTCTGATCCTCCGATACTATTCGGATATCCTCCGCTTCCGGAAGATGAGGGTGACGAGCGGATGGATGGAGCTGATTCTAGCTCACAGCAAACTTCTGCGTGAGGATATTTCAGCAGCGTAGTTCTCTATGCTGCTGGCCTGCGCCAAGTCACTGATAATCGCAGCGAAAGTCGCGCCAGCCTCGAAGACGGATGTTACATTTTTCAGTGTAATTCCACCGATAGCTACGACCGGCAACGAAGTGGCTCGCACAGCCGCTCTTAACTGATCCGTACCTGTGGTCGGTGCATGACCTTGTTTGGTAGGTGACATAAAAACAGGGCCGAATCCGATGTAGTCCAATACTTCGACTGGAGCCTTAGCGGCCTGACTGACATTGTGGGTGGAGAGCCCAATAACAGCACTTGGTCCAAGTTCTTCCCGCGCGCAAATCGGTGAAACGTCTTCCTGGCCTAAATGCACCCCGTGAGCTTTGCAGCTACGCGCAACATTCAGCCGATCGTTAATTAGCAAAACCGTTTCTGAGCCAGTCGTATGAATTTCGTCAAGGACCTCGGCACAAAAGGCAGCAAGTGCATCGTCACTCCAGGTCTTCGAACGGACCTGCACCAAGCCGACCCCGGCGTTGACCAGCTTTCTCACGTAAACCTTCGGGTCGAGCCAGTCGTCGATATTGGCAATGGCGTAGAGGGCGTTTTGATTATTGGGTCGAAGGTGGGGCTTTGCTTGATTCATGGATATCCGCCGTAACACACCGTGAAAAATAAGAAAAGCTTATGAGTGTCCAAAGTAAGAATTGCTTGGAAGTTTAGTCCGCTTAAAGTATAAAAGCTTTGTTGGTTACAGCTTAGCGAGCATTAAGGGATATGGCCGAAAAAAAGTCTGCAAACGAATCACCCAGCATGCGGCGCGAACAAGTTTTGAAAACTGCGCGCGAACACATAGTTGCGGCGGCGGCGCTGCTTAGACCGCTTAGCTCAGAGTTTGAGCGGGTGAGCTGGATCCTGGAAGACACGCTGATGTATGTGGACGAAGCTCAAGCCGCATACGAAGAAGAAAATTCATCGCAGCGAGGCCCCCACGCAAACAGCAGCCTGTCCGACGAGACAAGCGGCGAGAAAACTAAAGAAGTAAACGCTGGGCAGTAGGATTAAGGAAGGTCTTCAAGCAAAGTTACCGGTTCGCCCGTAAACGAAGCGACCACCGGAACCGGACCAGGGCCAAAAGTTCGGTCGACTAGCGCGGCCCAGCAAAGCACAGTTGCTCCCATCATTGTTACCTGAGTATGCGCTTCAAGGCACGACCTTGCGGTCGTGATAACATCGTTCACCAAAACAATTTGTGAACCCTTCAGAATATGACTGTTTCCGTTGTGTGGATTAAGATCTTCGTAGGCAATTACTTCAAGGGATTCACCGGGAGGTGCCAGTTCAGTGCTTAAAAAGGTTGCAAGTTCAGTGTATCCACCCGGAAGGTTAACGAGTTTTTCGGGCAGCGAAGGCTGACACACTTTTACTACTCGTTCGGCGACATATCCAGCCAGAACGCCGAGGTCGTCCTCGTCCAGGCAATCAACCCGATAGAATACATTCGCTTCGCAGCGCCCTCCAATTCGGATCGGAACTTCAAATCGCTCGGTGATAGCCGCAAAAATTTCTCGAATTTCTGAACTCATGAGGATATTGCCTAGAAACCAATAAATTGCACGCAGAGCACTCTAGAATAAGAAACAAACAGTGTCTATCTACAGTGGCAGCTGCAGTATTTCACACAAAACAATAGTAGTAAATAACGCGCTCAAAGCAGCCTACCGGCGATTCAAATTGTTGATAATCACTCGCATGCTCTGCTGCCGATTCTCTGATTCCTCAAGGTACTTATCGATCAGTGGTACCAGCTGGTTTGCAGTCATCAAAGTCAATCGATAGTGACTTAATATCTTAGCGACGTCTTCAGCACTAGGATTCGGGTTTTGCTTTAAATAATCGACAACTACTTCTCCCAGGGCCACTGCCTCTCTATGCCCAAATATGTATCCGGCGGTAAATTGTCGTTTAGCCTCATCGTTCATCAGCTGCCATGTTGGGTAAATTGGAATTTCTTGTTGGACTTCGCTGGTGCCAGCGCTGACTGTCGAAGCGCAGATTCCGAGAAATGCGGGAATCAATGACAAGGCTAGAACGAGGATTCTAATGTTGCGTTTCATGGACCACCTGATGTTGCGTCCAGAGAGGCCTATGTGACCCCTAACGAGGACGATTTATTCACTGTAATTTATCGTAGGATTATAGTCGTTTAGCAAGTTTGATTACTTGGTCGAGATTTTCTGTTGCTCAGCCTGAAGCATTGTCCGCTTTTACCCTGATTAGAGCTACGTAGGTACTAAAATTATTCCTGTTATTAGAGGCACTTCCCATCGAAACTCCACCATAACATTTTCGAATGGGCTCCAAATAAAGGAATCAGTGTGAATTACGGGTTGTTAACAAGGTTTCCTTAGGTGGCGAAACAAAATTCCTATTTAACACTGGTAAGCGACAACAGTGCAGCGAAGCACGAAAGCAGTGAACTGCTTAAACGGCGTGCGCGCTTTGTGGTAGCAGCCCTTGGTCAGCTGGAATCGAAACAGCAAAATAGCGTTAGCGAGTTAGTTCACACGATTCATCCAAGTGCCGCGCTGCTGGGTGTTCAGTTGGGAACCCAGCTTAATGATCTGCGCCCCATCATAGTGATTGCCCGAGAACTTGGTCCTACCTTGGTCAGGCAAGTCGGAGGCGACGGTGCTGGCAGTGCGACTGTCCACGTCAGAGAAATTCTCGAACGCATTTCGGCAAGCGAAGATTTAAAGCGACTTGTTCAACTCGTTGATTGGGGCTTTATCGGCGATAGCTTGTTCTACCGTCGAAACGTTGTCGATTCGACATTAGCTGCCACTCTTGAAACCAGAGAGGAGCTTAGCTTTTCCGATTCTCTTACGGTCGCACGCCGTATTATCGAGGCGGCCACAGCACTGCACGAAGCGGGCATTATTCATGGTCACATCACTACAAACAACATTGCGCTAAGTCGGCACAATGAAGTCTTTCTGCTTGATCCCGGCGTTGGGGTTGGTTTGTTCCGAAGTGCATTAGAGCACAACGCGGAGTCAGGCAGACCAGACGTCGACGTTATGTCGTTTGCTCCTGAAATTCGTCAGAGTGGCACAGTCGTCAGAAGCTCGGATGTTTACGCTATCGGAGTAGTGCTCAAAGAACTGTTTGAATCTCTTCACGGCGCTGAACAGAATATTCGGAGCATCCACAAGCGGCCACAGTCGTTTGTTACGCTGAGTGACCTAGTCGAAGCTATGACGGATGAAAATCCGGCGCGGCGACCATCGTTAGAAGAAGTAAACACCTTCCTAGGGCAAGCTTCCGGTGCCGATCAGGAACAGAGTACTGTTTCGACTGAGAGCAAGCTAAAAGCGTTTACCGGGGCGAGCCTGGGTAAAGGTAAAATGGTTAGAATTACTCGTGCAGCGGGTTCACACGTCGATGAAGAACGTCAGCAGCGAATTGAGAACGCTCGCAGAGCAGCGCGTGGAATTCAGTTTGATTTGACAGCAGTTGTTGAACAAGCACCCGAATCCAAATCCACCGCGCCTAAGCATAATTCCGCTGAGCCTGCTCGGGAGGATAATCCACAATCGGCTGAGACGGAGGCTGCTCACGAAGTTCACAAGACCTTAAAATCCGAACATCCTGCAGTTGCGGCTGCCGAATCTTTGCAGCCGCCCGTTGGCATGCTGCCGCCGAACTACTTTGCTCAACATCCTGGCGCGATTCCACCTCATGCCTATCAAATGCATCAGCCAGTCGCGCCGCAGTTTTACTACGGGCAGCTGCAAGGGCCGGCCAACCCATACGCTGCTGGCGCAAGTACATATTTTCCGAATCAGTTGCCTGCTGCACCGGAAATGCCTCAGCAGACGCAATCTCCCGCAGCGCAAGCTCCGCGCTCTTCTTCGGGATCGGCCTTCTGGGCGTCGTTAATGACATTAATAGTTCTATGCTGCGGCGTTTACTATAAGCAGTCTCAAGCTGATACGGGATACTCATCTGACGAGCAAGAGCTGGCATGGTTTAGCAAGAGGCCGTCGCTGATGATACCGGTCGCAGAGCGAGCACTTTCTTCATACGAGCCAGACGCTTTTGCTGAGATGCTAGTCGTTAGCTCGATTATGAAGGGCGAAGCTAATGTAGCAGGCGTAAACCAAGAGCTGCTCAAAGTAGCTTTTGACAGCCGCTGGGAGCAGAGCCTAACTCCGGAAGACAGGCGAGTGGCCCTGGCGCTGGCGCTAACAGGGCTGCTTCGCGAGAAAACCCCAACAGATCTTCAGCCGATTCAGTCTACGCATCCCGGTGTCGTCCTCGCTATTGCCTCAACTGGCGGGAGCAGAGTTAGTACGTTTTTGAGCAGGGTTCCCGCACAAATGCTGACCACTCTGCCGAAACCGCTCGGGACAGCGTTCGCTGTTTTAACTGATGGACATGATGATATGAACTGCGGAGATGAAGCGATCCGCAGCCTCGCTCATTTTGTTTCACGCGGATGGAGCAGTACTGACGAGCTATACACCTTTCTAGGCACAGATACTCAGACAAGGCTTAAGGCTTTGACAGAAGTCTTCAAGCTGGACGCGGCTAAGAGCGCAGAGCTTCTGGCACTTCTGCTAGAACACCCGAACAAGTCACTCGATACAGAATTGGTCAGCTGGGCTAGAACATGGAAGTTAGCTGAATGGAGCGAACTTTCAGACTATTCGAAGCTTCAGCTGCTTAGCGGAGTAATTCCCGCGCAGTCAGTTAAGGTAGAAGACGTAGCCAAGTTGTTTGCCCATCCATCGCCTAACATTCGTGCCGCTGCGATGAAGCAAGCAGTGGACTCGATAGCCTTTGGGCACCCTGCGGCAGCTGACATACTAAATTACCTTGCGTCTAAGCCAGAGCTGCTTACTCCTCGTCAGACAGTGATTCTTGCGCAGCTGCTCGAAGCTCCAAAGAAAGTTGAAGTAAGTGACGTCAGACAATGGTTGGATTCTAATCCGCCTGTCGACCTTGTTGCGTTCTTGCTCGTAGGTAGCGCATACGCCGACAATTCATCGTCGCTGGATTTTGAGCTGGCGCGCTACATGAAGTCTAAAAACTGGCAGCCGGACGCCGCGGCACTAAAGGTGTTAGTGCGGCACCCGGAAAAGCTGGTTCGGATGTATGCGTACATTCAGACCTTCAATTTAAAAGACAAAGAAACAGCCACAATGATCTTGAGCTCGGCTCGCCGCAGCGAGCAAGATCCGGAGTTTCGCCGTCAAATTGAGGCGATGATTGCTGATATTACCCGCTAGACCGCTTTCCCAGCTTAAAACTGCTATTTCCTAAGGCGCTCTCCGCTAATATACTGAAATCCAACGGCTAAACGCTCACGGGTGTTCCCTGATACCGAATTGTGGGCAAGCTGGCGATAAAGATAAAACTCTAGCGGTTGTTTTAGAACTACTAAATCGTTTAGTTTCCAAATCGTAATAATAGCGAGGGGAATTTTTGTGGCAAAAGGGAAGACTGGCGAAGGACGTGCCGCCAAATCTGGGTCAGGGAGCCAATCTGTAGTTGATTTTAAAGATGAGGCCGAATACGAACGGCATGTCGGCGAAGAAATTCGCGAAGCCAGCGAAGCATTGGGACAAGACGGCCGCGATCGAGAAATAGGTCAGAGCTGGAAATTCGCAAGTAAAATCATACAGGAGTTCAAACCTGTGCCGTGGGTCATTTGGCGAATCGTTCGCGGTGTCTACGGACGAGTCGGAAGACTGAACTCAATTGGGGCCGGCGCATACATCTCAATTGATCGCCTAATCTACCGTGCACTTAAAGATCCCACACTCGGCGGAGAATATTCCAACGACTCTGATCATCAAGACGTTCCGTTAGACGAGGCGATTGATGCTTTGGGAGATGATGTTTCGGCGGCGGTTTGTCTCGTGCATGCCGTATCGCGGAGAATTCAAAACTCCTTGGCCGACAAAGTTTCGGCGCCTTTAATTGAAGACGCAATGCTACGAGCTAAAATCGGTTTTTACCTCGGCGCAGCAGCAAAGAACTTTGGTAAGGGCAGGGGGATGCTCGCCGGCTTCTCCGGACGTTCCGGTCTGACGATATTGATTGCCTCAGGCACGACCGAAAAGGCCCAAGAAGCGCTGCTGCTTATGGCTCGCGGCGTTGACATTCGGAATGTAGGCCTGAAAGTCTACGACTGCGAGCCGCTTCAAGTTTCAGCGCTCGCGTTAACCGCGGCTGGCTGCAACCGAGAAGCAGCCTTCGGTACTGCAAGTTACAGCAATGCCACAACTAGAGCTGAAATTTCTCCGGAGAGTGAGGCGGCAAGGTGGCTCGCTGCGTTTGTGATCACAGAAAACATCAGAATGGGCACCGCTGAGTTAATTGAAGATGAACATTGGGGTGTGCTGGGACTCAGCTCTGCAGCGTCGCGAGAAGAGGTGCTGAAGCACTCAAGGCTGTTGCAGCGCCGTGGTCATGGTTGGGACTGGATGGCACGTTCTCAATCTGAAATGTCGCAGGAGTGATTTTGCGAAAGCGCGCGAGTTTCTCCGCACTAGTTTGTCTTGCCTTTTTGGTTGTCTGCAGAACGGCACTTGCTCAAAGTATGCTTGAGCGAAATGTAGAGGTGAGCAATACGCAGCTGGATTTTGCGAACGCCACTGCGCTGAATGTCTACCTCGAGTTACCTGAAAATTTCATTATCAACGCACAGGTTCCGACTGAGCTGGTATTGCTTAGCTCAGATGAATCGAAAACCATTAGGTCGCCGCTAAAGGTTGGTATTAATTCTGTGACAATGGGAGACGTAACGGCTTTTTCTAAACTAAAAGGCTACGCCAAAATTTTTTACTGCGAGGAGGCTGAGACCTCGCGCTGTTTTCTTAAGAAGCCAAAAATAGAACTTAAAAACTCGCCAGGCCTTAAATCCGAACAGCCCCTTGCAATTAGAGTGCTTCCGCACTAAGTCTTGCTTGATACCCACCGGGATAGTGTTAGACTGCTTTTTGAATAAATTACGTCTGTAGATAGTGACGAATTAAATGCAGCTGGAGGAACATGCCGAAAGATTATACTTCTTCGCTTAAGGACATTCAGAGCAGGCTGGGAAAGCTTGGCGCAGTAATTAAGCCACACATGGCAGCATACAGTGAATTGCACAAAGCTGCCGTAGCGGATGGCGCCCTCAGCCCGAAAGTTAAAGAGCTAATGGCTCTGGCAAGTTCGATTTGTATGCGCTGCGAAGGCTGCATCTTGTTTCATTTAAACGCTGCCATCAAAGCCGGAGCGAGCAAGGAAGAAGTGGCCGAATCGATCGGTGTTGCTGTTCAGATGGGCGGAGGTCCTGCTGTGATTTACGGATCAATTGCGGCAGAAGCTCTTGAGCAGATGTTATAAACGCTGCGAGGGAATAGACGACATGGCAATAATATCAGCTATCGATGCTTTGGTTCGGCTCCGCGACGGTAATCGTAGGTTTGCTGAAGACAGGCCGATCGAACGTGAATTGACTGCTAAGGCGAAGCGTGAGTCTTCCTTAACCGGACAGACTCCGTTTGCCATAATCCTTGGCTGTTCGGATTCTCGAGTTCCGGCGGAGATTGTCTTTGACCAAGGTATCGGTGATTTGTTTGTTATCCGGGTTGCGGGGAACATCGTTGCGCCGTCTCAGGTTGGCAGTGTGGAGTTTGCCGCAGAACAGTTCGGCACTCGCCTCGTTGTTGTAATGGGTCATTCAAATTGCGGCGCAGTTTCGGCAACGCTAGATGCGCTTGACAGCCCTACATCAACAAGTTCTCCCAATATTAGGCGAATTGTAGAGTTCGTGCGCCCTTCAGTAGAGAGCTTAGCAGAGACCGATCTGAAAAAGGACCGAGCTGCTTTAATGAGACATGCAGTCCGCTCGAATATTCGAGCGTCTGCAAGTCATTTGAGACATGGCTCTTCAATTCTAGAACAGTTGATAGAAAAAGACGGCTTGCTTGTCGTTGGCGCTGAATACAGCCTTGAAAGCGGGATAGTCGACTTTTTCGACGGTGTCCCTGAGCTAGCTTAATACGCTTAAATTAAGCTTCCAGTTGACATTCATATCACTGCTGCCGCTGCGGAGCGACTGCTGGAGCCGCTGCAGCAGTAGGTCACCCATGCTTGCCTCAATTTCGCTGATAGCCATAGCCTCAATTGTGAAATCGTCATCGAAGTGATGATTCTCAATTGCTCGCTCAAGGCCCTTTAAGGCTGCGGCTCTCACATCGCGATAGGGAATTACGTATTTGGAATTTCTGGCGTGAAATTTTCGCGCAAGTCGGAACGCCAACAAGCGCAGCGTTGGATCAACCTCATTCATTTTTATACCCCCGTATCCTCATTCGAGTGCGGGATTAGCACTCACTACAAGCAAGATGAAGCACTGTGGCAAGAAGATTCATGCAAAGAAAAAGGCAGGAATTATAAGTGGTTAGCGATTAAATCAAATCGCTTCCGCACTCGAGGACAAGTTCTTTCACGTGAGCGTTCGGTGAGAGAGAAAGTAAGTAGTCTATGCTCGTGCAGATGTCGTTGGTTTGAATTTTCTTATCGTCTGACATCGGTCCGTGAACGGCCATATCTGTATTTACCCAGCTGGGACAGAGCGCTGTGACCCGAATTCCCAGCGGAACAAGTTCTCGAAACAGTGACTCATTAATCGCTAGCAGTCCGAACTTGCTAGCACTGTAAATGCCCACATCGGGAAAGGCAGTTTTACCGCAAATCGATGAAACGTTGATTATTGTTCCCTGTTCACGAAGCTTCATATGAGGAACGACTTCGTTCAAGACGTTCCAAGCACCGGTCAAATTAGTGCCGATCACCGAATCAAACGCTTCTCCTTCGATGCCGCAGGTTCCTTGAACGTTTATCCCGGCATTGTTGAAGAGCAAGTCAAGTCCGCCATGCTTGTCGATTATCTCACTAACGACCGTGCGCACAGCTCCGCGCTTAGTAACGTCAAGCGCGCGGACCATGTGCTGCGGACCAAGCTCTTCTGCTAGCGCCGAGAGCAAATTCTCCCGTCTTGCGCACGCCGTAACCTGAAATCCGCACTTGGCCAAATGTAGCGCAACTTTACGGCCGATGCCGCTGCTGGCCCCTGTTATCAATGCTGTCCGCATTTAAGGTCTGTCTCGCTTACTGGCTTTTGATTAACTGCATGAACTCATTACGGGTGGCAGGCTTAAGAAACTCGCCTCGCATGGAGCTAGTCAGCATAGTGCCGTTTTGGTTTTGAATACCGCGCATCATCATGCACATATGTCTGCCTTCTACGACGCAGGCAACGCCTCGCGGTTTTAGCATCGTGTTAAGGCACTCCGTAATCTGCTCTGTAAAACGTTCCTGGACTTGGAGGCGTCTGGCAAACATGTTCACGATTCTAGGGATCTTTGACAGGCCTACTATCGTTCCGTCCGGTATATAGGCCACGTGAACTTTGCCGAAAAATGGCAGTAAGTGATGTTCACAGAGAGAGTAGAACTCAATATCACGCACAAGCACCATTTCAGAACAGGCGTCGGAAAACAGTGCGCCGTTAACGATTGTTTCGGCATCTTGCGAGTAACCAATTGTAAGGTCTTTGATTGCCTTGGCGTAACGCTGAGGTGTTTTAAGCAGTCCCTCGCGCTCTGGATCTTCAGAAATTGACTCCAGCAGCGCGGTGCAAAGCGGCTCTATAGCTTTAGTGTCGACTCGATCTTTTTTCACGTTATCGCAGGCTCCGTTCCAAACCACTCACTTTTTCCGCATAAATTTTACTGGTTTCCCACAGTCGAACGCGGCTAAGTGCCACTGTGTCCTGACACTGGGATTTTAACGCTGCGGTTAAACGCTTCCAAACAGCCTCGACGATGACTTCCGAAGTTGTGACTTGACCCTCGAGCCAGGCAACATCTTTATCCAAATTCGCATGGTCGACGTGGTCAATCACTTCAGTAGTTACAATCCCATCGAGAATCGAAGCGTCCAGCACCATGCCAGTTTCAGGATTCAGCTCGCCGCAAACCGTAACTTCTAATTTGTAGTTGTGGCCGTGTCCGTTTGGGTTAGAGCATTTACCGAAGACAGCGCTGTTTCGTCGTTCGTCCCATTCGGGTCGAAATAGACGATGGCTGGCGGAAAACTCGAACGACTTTGATATAGACAGCATAGAGCCACCTGTTAGCAGTTTCTTAGGCGCATGGACAAATTTGAGCAGCTAGACTTACAGATTTTATTATCGAAAGGAAGCTAGGCAGGACCCCAGTTTCGTTCCTCTGTAGAATTATCGAGAAAACTACCTATTTTTTGATGCTTAGGCGCTCTTTGAGCCGGTTGACTTTAGTGTCCCAGTCGAAGAGAAACTGGCCTAAAAACAACCCGAGGACGCCCAGTGCAACCGCAGGAAGCCAGTGCGAGAGTAGAAGATGGAGAATGTTGTCATTTGCGCAGCTGATTTGTAGCGCGGCAGTGCCTACCAAACCTGATGCGAACAGGGCTAAAAATGCTGCCCGTTTGCTTTGAAGCGGTGAGGAGAGCCGCACTATGAATAAAAACACAGCGGCTGGAATGATCGAGTAGATCAGGACTGCTGTGCTGCACATGTAAATTGGGCGATAGCCCGCAAGGATCGATGCACCGTTCTGTAAATGCGAAAAGACTTCATAACCGGCCGCAGCGATCCAGGCGCCGATTCCAACAATTACGGTCCAGAGGCTAAGGCTATTGCGGCTGCCGGGAATGCATAAGCCTACGGCCATTGCGGCTATCGATGCGCATGCAGCAATTATTGCTGCGGACTGAATCAAGAATCCAGGTTCTGCAGCTACTGCGGCTAAATCTGGGCGGATCTTTGATTTAAGCGAACTAAGCAAAAGTACGAGCGCAGCTGATACAAGCCAGGCGGCCCATAACTTTAGTGCCGTGGGTATAGGCTTGACGGGTTCGAGATCGTCAACGAGCCTGTCTGTGAGTTCGGATGTGCTTATTGAACTCATTAGAGCTGTTCCTTTATTCCTTTTATTGTGCGATGCAGCATTACTCTTAAACCTGTCTCATTCATCCCCAGCAGTTCAGCAGCTTCTCGAGTAGACTTACCCTCGATGTGCACGAGCCTGATAGCTTCTCGCTTTTTCTCCGGGAGCTTCTCGGTCGCTTTAATGAAATCAGCCATCGATGCAATTTGGTTTGGTGCATGCTCCAAATCCAGAATCGCCCCGTCATCAAGCAGTTCTCTTCCTCTACGTTTGAAGCGGCGTCGCTGATGGTCGATCACTCGTCTTCGCGTTATCGTAAAAAGCCATGGTTTAAACGGCTTAGACGGCAAATAAGTTCGCCGCGCAAGATGAATCGATAAAAGCACGTCCTGACATATATCATCCACGGAGGATTCATCGGCAATTCGCTTTCGGACAAAGCCGCGGATGACCGGAGTGAGGCTTGTCAGTAACTCCGAATACGCGCCACGATCACCTTTCTGGGCGCGTTCCATTAAGGACCGCCACGCATTGTCCTGCTCCACTTCCAACAAATCTGTATTCGACGAGTCAGGCATGATGTTACTAGGATTCTGGCCGGCACGCTTAAACTAAAGCAATTAACTCCTACCGCCAATCATTCTGTCAGCGCCGTCAGAAGTAAAAAAACTTTGACTTATTTTTAATGATTCAAGCTAGTTATCTATCTCGGTCTCAGGGCGTCGGTTCTTAGCAATGCTTAAGCTGCCAATGGTTTCACGGTAAGCTTCATCGGGGACTCGTAAGTAGGCTGCAATTTCAGCTAGATGGACGGATACGCTGGGAGAGCAGGAGCCTTCGGCGCTTGCTGCCGCTGCTAAGCACCTGAGGAAAGCTTCACGCTGCCCGCTCGTAGTGATTTCGAAAAACGAGCGGCAAATGCGCAAAGTGTCAATCCCGCGCTTAGCTCGGTCAAGGCTTAAGCGGGCAATAAATTTGGCGTCGTTTTCGCCCAAGCGCCATACCGTTTTTAATGCGCTTGTAACTACATCAAACGCATTCTCCTTTTGCATATCGGAAATTATTAGCGCCGCCATTATTCCAGAGGCCAGACATGTTTCTCGAAGCTTCTCTTCAGGAAGCCTAATCGTCCGATTAGCCTCTGCGGAGGCAGATACAACGTCGTAATAGACGGTGTTCATTAAGTAGTCATCAATGCGATCTTCGCGCATACTTCCGCGTGCCGCACTTTCCCTTCTGCGGCTAATCGCTTTCATGACGATATCCTTAAATTGTTCGCCCATGGACAAAGGTTGATCGTTAACGGCCTCAATAACTTGATTTATTGTGGCTAATTCCTCGGGGGCTACATGACCGTCGCAGCTGGCGATCAACCGCAATGCAGCGACTATTTTTTCTCGATCTTCTGTCGACGACATTAGAGTCGTAGTGTCGGCTATTAAACGATTCAGCTCCTGGTCGGAAACTGGTTTATCAAGGTACATCTCAACTTCCTGCCATGCTCGTTCACTCAACGTCGGCAGCGAAAAGACGATGTCTCGAACCGCATGCTTTTCTTCTGGTTCGAGAATGCCGTCGGCCCAAGCAACTGCGGCAGCAAGCTTGGCCACCGCCAAAGTCAGAGCAGGATTGTTTTTCATTTATCGTTAAACCGCAGAGGGATCCAATTCCTTGCCCTGCAGTCCTCCTGGGGGCAGATAAAAACAGGTTCAGTTACGTTTGGTACTACACGCCTGCCGAAGCGATGTCCACAACGACCGCAGTCAATGTGTATATGCTTAGGAGATACAGTGAACGATTTTGGTAGGATTGCTTTCTTCTGTTCAGCTCTCGATCTCCATGCTGACAATTGTTCTGCGCTAGGGTTGGTGATTCGACTCCCCGCCATAGTGCATTTCAGTTGGGGCCAGAAAGGTTGAACTCACCGACGCTTCCACCAATGCGTTTTGTGCTGGTGGCGGAAGGATGCGACTGAGGGACTTTGTATGATTTTTTATCTTCCCGACTTGGTAGGTACAAGCCGACAAAAACAGCAACGATAATGACTGCTGCGAGTGAGCACGCAATCAATAATTGTTTTTTTTCGGCTTTCAATCGTTCCCCGCGTTGCTCAAATATTCACGGTATAACTAGCATTCTATCCTAGTTTAAGCGAAGAGAATATTAGTCTTTTTACCTAGAAACCAACGTAGGCCTGGATTTGGTTCAAGTAGGGCGGGGGAACAATATGTCTTAACGCGCTGACTACGAAGTCGTATGCGACGATCGGTGCGTTCTCAGGATGGCTGACTAGTTTGACGAGTGACGGGTCAAGCCCCGCCGGAACTTCAACTGTATTTCCGGTTGCAAAAACTTGAGCATACGCTGCAAGAGTGTCCGCGTAGTCTCGAAATGCTTCCATTCTGCTTGTCTGAATGTCGTGAAGTATAATTTCCTCAGTAATTCCTTTATCAGGTTTTCTCTTGCTATTTGTTGCCACTTGCGGCTGTTCCAACTGAGGAGGATTGGCAGGCTCTGATGTTTGCTGAAGACTAATTGGAGAACACGCGACTGGGTCCTCCGATGAGCACATTTGATCTAAAATCATTTCCTGGCTGTTCACAGCTTGTTGAATTGACGTGGGATCTATTTCTGATTTGGCTGGCTGCGAGCTAACAACAAGACACAGAGCGATTGCTAAGCCCGTGTAGTAAACGGCTAGTTTGCGTTTTTGAAAAACATGGGCTGACCCTGGGTGATACATGTGCCCCTTGGGGATATTTTTCTCCAGCTTACCACATCTCACGATAAATTTGCTTCACGTACGGCTCTGACTGGGGGCCTGCAATTGCCTGGACGCGAGACTTGTTATCGTTTGCGACAGGCTGGTCAGGGTATGGCCCAACGAGAATTCGATGATATGGAATCGCGTGAACTGATGTCTTTTGAACGAACACCGGGAAACCCGCTGATTTTAATTGGCCAGTTAGCGCAGCGCTTTTGCTTTGCTCTGACAACTTATAGGCGGCTACCTGCACGTACCACCCATTGGGAACGTGTTCTCTCGCATTCCTAATTTCATCTGGAACTGCTGTATAGTTTGAAGTAGTTCTTGCTTTTGGCTGCGGTGCCGCCGGAGGAGCGTAATTTGACCTACTACTGGGCTGAGCAGCGGTTCTTTTTAGCACTGCAGTCTGCGTATCCGAATGTTGAGCGGTAATAGCCTGACCGCCATACGATGCATAAGTATTTCGTGCAGGACTCTTGACCTCTGGTTTGTAGCTAACCTTGGCTGGGGCAGGGCTTGAAGACATAGCACCGACACGCTCCTGTGCTTTCTCGCTTACGTTGTCGTATTTTTCAACATAATGGCGAAGGGCATCGTCTCCGGATGAGCCATCTTTAAACTTCCAAAGGCCTTCAGCGTAGCCTTCCATGATCAGAGCATAGACTCCCATCTCGATTGCTTGTCGGACCGCAAGCTGGGGCGGCTCGTTGAAGCTGAATCCCGCTTCGCCTTCTACGATTTTATCGAAGCTTACGTATTTAAAGATTCCTCCGTCGACCAGAGTCGAGTAAATGGTTTTTGACGTATTAACTGACACTAGCACTTCGCCGGTTGTGACGCTGACGGCTCGCAGGTAAACGGTTACCATGTCACGGCGATATTGTGCCGACGCGCCGATGCCCAGGTAGCGCGCGCCTGCGCCGCCGGTAACGAGGTTAGATTCGTAGGCGATAATACCGCCTTCTAGCAGCAGTCCTGAATAAAGCAGTGGCCCCAGCGGGGGTAGTGTACGTCCGTCTGAAGTCTTATACTGCTGACGGATTGAGCGTATTATCTTTCGCTCCTGGAGCAAGTTCTCCAATGCTCCGCGTTCCAGCACTCTAAACCACCTATGGTTGCCAGCATCGAGCAGTGCTTTCTTCAGAATTGATACACCGCCTTGCGTAACCGCTCTAGAATACTGTGCGGTTTCACCGGGCTTGTTTTGTCCGGTGTAGTCTTTAAAGTCGTATACTGAAAGGGTGATTACGCGGCTTGCGGCACCGAGTGAGCGCAGCAAATCTTCTGTTGGGGTACGCGCGCCGAGGGAAGCTTCTTTAGAGAGCGATTCAGGCGCCTCAACATCCTTAAGGCTGGAACAGCCAGAAACTGAAATTAAAAGCGCGAGCGCTGTAGCCAGCAACCTCATACCAACACCATCCTCACAAAAACTATAAAGCGCCGACGGCGCAAAAACCAACTTAAAATTGCTGAACCGGAACGGAGATCGAAGTTGATCCGCCGGTTTCAGTGTCGTAGATTTCGATATTTACTTGATCGCCTTGTCTTTGAAAATCTACGTTAGTATTACCAACTGAAAACGATCCTGATTCGCGCGCATTTTCGCCGAGCATCTGATCTGCGATGTCGCGGCTTATACGGTTAATCAAACTGCGTTCGATTGCATCTGAAAACTGTTCTGCGGTTGTAGGCTTGTTGCGCTCCGGGGCAGCAAACTGTCGCTGCGATGTGGCGTTGCTTAGCAAATACGGCCCGTTGAAAGGGTTCCCACCAAACGAAGGGTTATTCGGACGATACTTAATCTCTTCCGCTGAGGCGCTGCCTGCAGCTACCAACGCTGCGCACGCGGCAACACAAAGTGCTAATATGATTCTGTTCAAAGCAGTCATAGTCCGTTCAAAGGCTGTCCGGGGAAGCGAACTGCCGCTCAGTGATAAACGATTGGAGGAGAAGTTCCCGACCATAGTTTCTTACATCCGACTACTACTGTTATGGCCTATTCACTGGTGATGGTTACATGCAGGTTGTCACCGTGCTGCTCCACATGCGCTTCCATGCCGCTGCCGTGTTGATAGGCTTCAATTGAGTTGTTGTTCCCAACTTGTATGTTCTCGGAATTATTACCATTTCCAAACTGTTCGACAGTGACGCTATTGCCGCTGCCAGTCTGCTCCGCATACGCGTAGTTGTTAGCCCCTACCTGATAAAGGGCGGCATAATTGTCACTGCCGTACTGCTCGGCGATAGCTGTGTTGCCAGAGC
Organism: Bdellovibrionales bacterium; assembly: GCA_020434585.1. Taxonomy (GTDB): domain Bacteria; phylum Bdellovibrionota_C; class UBA2361; order SZUA-149; family JAGRAN01; genus JAGRAN01. The sequence continues at coordinate 380 of JAGRAN010000111.1, read as the reverse complement.
CGTCTTGTTCAATTAGCGCGTCATTGTTGTTTCCCTGCTGCACAATTTGGGCGAAGTTGTTTGAACCCTCCTGCTCGATTTCGGCAGAGTTGTTATTGCCGTCTTGCTCTATTCTGGCCTCTAAATCACTGCCAGTTTGGTAGGCAAGAGCTTCGTTCCCGTTGCCGTCTTGGGAGATATATAAGTCTAAGTCATCGCCGCTCTGTACGGCGTCTATGTAGTTTCCTACACCGACCTGTTCGAAATCAGTATCGTGGTTAGAACCGACCTGCTCAAGGTAAACTTCGTTATCTGAAGCGTGAGCGCTGCTGCAAAGAAAGCAGCAATAAAGTAGTCCAGTGATAATTCGCCTTAAACCAACCATAGAAACCTTTTGATTG
>JAGRAN010000110.1 GCA_020434585.1 Bdellovibrionales bacterium | reverse complement strand
GGCTTGGTCCGGGCGATAAGGTTGTCACCACGATTGCTGAGCATCATTCGAATTTCGTTCCATGGCAGCAGCTCGCGCTTAAAACGGGCTGTCAATTTGTTTGCTGTGGACTGACTAAAGACGAGCGAATAGACGAACAAGCAGTTTGCGACGCGATTGATGCAAACACCAAACTCGTTGCGATAACACTTCTGGCAAACGGTCTTGGCGTAATGCCCGAGATTGCCGGAATTGTTAAAGCCGCACGTAAAGTTGGCGCGAAAGTTTTGGTAGATGCCGCCCAAGCTGCTCCTCACCTGCCGCTCGATGTCGCTGCATTGGACGTCGATTTTTTAGCTTTTTCCGGTCATAAGCTTTACGGCCCGACAGGGGTAGGGGTGCTTTATGGGAGACGGGCGGAACTAGAGGAAATCGAACCGATTTTCTTCGGTGGAGATATGATTAGCTCCGTGTCGGTAGCAAAGACGGAGTTTAACAGTCTGCCGTATCGGCTGGAGGCTGGTACTCCCAACATTGCCGCAGTCATCGGACTCGGCTCGGCGATTAATTTCGTTAAGCAACTCGGCTGGGATGATGTTCAGCGGCACGAAGCAGAGTTGGTAGCTGCTCTCGAAGAGGGGCTGTATTCTGTTCAGGATTTACGCGTGCTGGGTCCACGCGGAGCTCACCATGGATTGATCGCGTTTTCACATCCGGCAATTCACCCGCACGATTTTTCGCAGTATTTTGACAACGCCGGAGTCGCCGTACGTGCGGGACATCACTGTGCTCAGCCTCTGTTAAAAGCACTGAGTTTAAACGCGAGCACTCGTGCCAGTGTCGGAGTTTATAATACGCTTGAAGACATTTCCCGTTTCGTTGAAGTGCTGCGAGGTGGAATTAAGTATTTTACCTAAGCTGCTCGCTCTGCTCTTCCTGCTGCTCTTGCTCGCGGGCGGCAAGCTCTGCACCAAGTTCGATTTCCAGCTGCAGCGATGCCTCAAGGAGTCTGGGGTCGGACGGTGTTTCCTCTAGGGCCCGCTTGATGACGCCTTTTGCTTCTTCCAAATAGCGACGAGCCAACAATACGTCGAAGTACAGTCTGGCAAATTCTGCATTCTTAAATTCTGTCTTTTGCGCTAACTCGGCAGCGATTGTCTGCGCCTCTTTAAGTTTTTCGGCGTCGAACACAGGGTCGCTGCCTGAAATCAGCAGTCTCGCTAGCTCAGCCTTTGAGTCTGTGTCTTCTGGGTGTTGAGCTACGATTGTCCGGTAGTCGATGATCATTTTGTCACGTATGCCGGCGGCAATTTTTGCGTCTTTAAGTTCGGGCAGGGCTTTGCGGCGCAGGTCGTTTCTAAGTTTCAAAGCTGGCACGTATTGTGGATTCTCCTCCAACGCCAGCTTTAACGATTTAGCAGCGGCTGCTGGCTGTTCGAGAGTGACTTGGCACTTCGCCAGGTGGTAGCGCGGTTCGTAAGATTGCTCGCTAAGTCGCCAAATGACTTCTTTAAAGCGGTTAGCGGCTTCCGAACAGCGTTCAAGTTGGGCCAGTGCAAGTCCGGAACGAAACAAGGCCGTCGGGTTGTTGGCTTTAGCAGCGAGGCTTTTCTCGTAAGCTGCAAGTGCGGATTTGTAGTCCCCGAGCAGTTCGCTGCAGTAGCCGGCATAAAGCTCGGCGTCGTCGCTTAGACCTCGAGGGAACTGCGCTTTGCGCTTGGAAAAGTCGGTGCAGACTCCCTTAAGCTTTGCCTTGTCGGCCTGTAGAGCCGGGTCGGCCAATTGGGAGGCAATTTGAGATAAGGCCTTGTTTTCTGGTTCTGCGTCAGGCAGTAGGGAGCCTTCAGCATAAGCGCTGCTTGCGGCACAAAAGAAAATACTGAATAATATTAGATAGTTACGCATATTGCTCAAGCTATACCTGCTCTTAACTAGCAGTATTTAAGGAGACAATCAAAAGCATTCTGTCACCAACGATTCGCTGCTGCGCTGCATCTTAATAGAGACGGTTGCGAGTCTGAATCCTTCACGTGGGAGGTCTCCTGACCGGAGGTCGGTCCCGAATCAGGCAAGCCAGACGGCTAAGGGTTTTTGCGTTTAATGAGTAGCGAGACATCTCGAGAATTCATTCTGATTGTTGACGACGAGGCAAACGTTCGCGAGTCGCTGAAGCTGATTCTGGGACGCGTGTACGATGCTCAGGCCGCTGAGAGTGCTGAGGAGGCGCTCGAAATGCTTACTGCCGCGCGAGAAGCCGGCCGGCTACCCGACTTGATGCTGCTCGATGTGACGATGCCCGGCGTCGACGGTATGGAAATGTTGAAGAAAGTTCGTAAGGACTACCGCGAAATTCCAGTAATCATGCTCACTGCCAATAAGACAGTGAAGACCGCAGTGGAGGCGATGAAAGTTGGCGCGGTCGATTATCTTAATAAACCGTATGACGTCGATGAACTTCTGAGTCTAATTGAGGAGACCTTAAAGTCCGGCGCCACAGGTAAAACTGCCCCGTCTGAAGTAGTTGTTCAGCACTACGCGCGGCCCGAGCTGCCCGATGCGGAAGGGGATTTTGGCTGCATGGTCGGTGCTCATCCCGTGATGCAGGAGCTTTATAAAAAGATCGAACAAGTTGCTAAGCGCGACACCACTGTACTTGTAACGGGCGAATCCGGAACCGGTAAGGAGCTGATTGCGCGGGAAATCCACCGTCGCAGCCCGCGCAAGGACGGCCCGTTTGTTGCGCTCAACTGTGCGGCCATTCCTGAAACACTAATCGAGTCAGAACTCTTCGGGCACGAAAAGGGCGCATTTACGCATGCTGTCGAGAAGCGTATCGGGCATTTCGAACTTGCCGACGGCGGGACGCTGCTGCTTGATGAGATCGGTGAGCTAAGTTTGGCCGTGCAGGTAAAGATGCTGCGCTTTCTGCAGGAGCAGGAGTTTTACCGCGTCGGCCGCTCAACCCCAACAAAGGTTGACGTACGAATAATTGCTGCCACCAACAAGAGCTTGGAGAAGGCCGTTGCCGACGGAATATTTCGCCAAGACTTGTTTTACCGCATCAATGTCGTAACGCTGCACACACCGCCGCTTCGTGAACGAAGCGAAGATATCGAAACCCTTGTAAAGTTTTTTACCGAGCGGCTTTCGCCGATTTACGGAGGCCGGAACCCAATAATCGGTGACGAAGTCTACGACTTGCTCAAGCGTTACTCTTGGCCGGGCAATGTCCGCGAACTCGAAAATGTTACCGAGTCACTGCTTGCACTCAGTTCTGCCGACGAAATTACAGCGTCCGATCTTCCGGCGCGCTTAAAGAGTTCTTCGCCCTCGACAGGGAACCTCAAGCAGGATGTGCTTGATGGGATTATTCCGTTTGAAGAAGCCGAGGCCGAGTTCGAACGTGACATAATCGTCAAAGCGCTGGTGCGAACCGGCTACATTCAGACCAAAGCAGCCGAACTGCTCGGCATAAGCCGACGCATCCTCAAATATAAAATGGACAAGCTCGGAATAGCCGACAAGCCGAGCGAAAAGGCAGCAACAAGCGAATCTTAGCGGACGGCCTGCGTAGGGCAGGCAGCGAGCCGAGCTATTGCTTCTGCTGAATCTTGCGACCGTAAGTTACGTCGCCCTTGTCAATTCGAAGTGAAAATCCACAATCCGGATTTGTGCAGGCCCAGGCCTTATACGGCACACTGGCACCTTCTTGACCATAATCCGAAAGTGGGACGAGCACACCCGCACCGCACTTCTTACAATTGGGGAATCTTGCTTCCCCGTTAGTCCCATCCATGCAACACCCGCTCCCTAACCAAGCCTCGGCCCAGAGTCGGTTCAACTCTCCGAGGCGATCCACACAGCATCTGGCGATCCATTCGCCTAGTATCTTTCACTATTAGACGCTTTATGACCGCAAAAGGGTACTACAGCTTGGGCTCAAGGCCCCTTAAACCAAAATATTCGATGGTTTAACCCCAGTATCAATAGTCTATGACTAATTTTAAAAAGTGCAAGAGCTTTGACTGACTGAAATAGTGCATAAACGCCCACTTTAGTGGCCGATTTTGGCAGTGAAAGTATTGCCGCTCCAACCCTTGAAATTGATCCAGTCTCCCGGTATTAAATAGCGCAATTCCAGCAGCGGTGCTTGATTAAAAATCGTAGCAATGTTTGCGCTGTAGACAGATATTAGAATCCGTGGTTTATGATTCCCACTCAGCGTGCAGCGTTGGGAACACCCTACGATACCTGTCTGTGGTTATTGGGCGGTCGGCAAGCGGTAAGCCTCCGGATTTTGGTTCCGGCATTCGCAGGTTCGAATCCTGCCCGCCCAGCTTTTAGGCCTCGTCGCTGGTAATAATGCTAAAACATGGGCCTAGGCCCAGCTACGGGAGGAAGGCAGCGTAGTGTCAGATACGATTTCACGTGGACCGCTTTCGATAATTTCGGGTCGTTCGAACCCTAAGCTTGCGCTGGCTGCGGCGCGGGTTTCCGGTGCGGGTGAGCTGAGGTCCTGCGATATTCGACGCTTTAGCGACGGCGAATTGTACGTAGAGGTCAGCGACAACGTGCGGGGTCACGACGTGTTCGTCATTCAGAGCACTTCCAGTCCCGGCAACGATTATTTAATGGAGCTGCTGATTATCCTTGATGCGCTGCGGCGTTCGAGCGCAGAGCGGATTACAGCCGTATTGCCGTATTTCGGCTACGCCCGACAGGATCGCAAAACACGCCCGCGGGTGCCGATTACTGCGAAGCTTGTTTCAGACCTGATTGTGGCAGCTGGTGCTCATCGCGTGCTGACGATGGACTTGCATGCCGGACAGATCATGGGTTTTTTCAACATCCCGGTGGATAACCTGTATGCAATGCCGGTTCACCTCAAGTATCTGCGAGAGAAATTCGGCGAAGAGGATATCTGCATAGTTTCACCGGATGCGGGTGGTGTGGCGCGAGCCAGGTCGTATGCTAAGCACTTGGGCGATGCGTCGCTGGCGATTATCGACAAACGCCGCTCGGGGCCGAATGAAGTCGCTGAGATGAATGTAGTCGGGGACGTTTTCGGCAAAACGACGATTATCGTCGACGACATGGTAGATACAGGTTCAACGCTGATTAAAGCTGCTGATGCGCTGCTTGATCGCGGTGCTGAGCGGGTTGTTACCGTTTGCACGCACGCAGTGTTGTCCGGAACTGCAAAAACGCGGCTCCCGGAAAGCAGCATTGAGGAGATTATTGTCAGCGATACGATTTATCACGCGGATCTCGACAACGGAGATCTGCCTTGGCTGAAGAGATTGAGCGTGGCGCCGATTATCGGTGAGGCAATTAAGCGCATCCACGAAGACGACTCAATCAGCTCATTATTCGATATTGTTTAAAGGAGGCAGAAGTGGAAACCATAGAAATTCAAATCCGAAAGCGTGCTGGGCACGGAAGTGGAGAAGCGGGTAGGCTCCGCCGATCTGGAATTATTCCTGGTGTGCTTTACGGCGGCTCGTTCGACGAAGCAGTTTCAGTTGAAGTCGACCATCTTGTGTACGAACACAAGATCTCCCGGACCGGTTCGTCGCAGATTTTCGTGCTTCAGTCAGATGACAGCGATTTAAGCGGTCAGATGGCGCTGGTGCGAGATATGCAAATTGAGCCGATTAAGGGCAAAGCGCTGCACATCGATTTTCTCGCTCTGAAAACCGGCGAGAAGATTCGCGTCGAAGTGCCTATTAAAATTACAGGTCAGTCCCCAGCCGTTAAGCTTGGTGAGGCAGTTCTCAGTCAGATGATCAACGACGTTGAAGTTGAATGTTTGCCGAGAGAGATTCCTTCTGAAATTCTGCTCGATGTCAGCAACTTGGGAACTGGTGATTCGCTGACGATCGGCGACTTAGTGTTGCCGCCGGAAGTTGAGCTGAAGAGCGACACGCACATCGCAGTCGTTACAGCTCTGTCGAAAAAGCGCATGGCTGCTGATGCAGATGCTGCTGATGCTGCAGGTGCCGAAGGTGCTGAAGCTGGCGCTGAGGGTGCGGCCGCTGAAGGCGGTGCTGCCGGAGACGCGGGCGAGTAAACAGCCGGCTGCAGGGCTAAACTTGCGGCGCTCAGGCCGGGAGGCTTCAGGTGTTTGCAATAGTTGGACTTGGCAATCCTGGATTTCGCTACGAGCGCACACGTCACAACGCAGGAGCTTGGGTTGTCGAAGAACTGGGGCGTAGCCTCAGCTCTTGGGAAGACAAGTTCGATGCGAAGCTTGGCCGTGTAGACTTGGGTGCTGAGCGAGCGCTGCTTGTTCTACCTCAGTCGTACATGAACTTAAGCGGCGGACCTGTGCAGCGGGCGATGGCGTTTTACAAGGTAGACGCTGAGCGGCTGATCGTCTGCCACGACGAGCTAGATCTTCCTGCTGGGGCGCTTAGGATTAAGAAAGGCGGCTCTACGGCAGGTCATCAGGGCTTGAACGACATCAAGCGTGCTCTTGGGACTCAGGATTTCTACCGCGTACGTGTGGGAATAGGTCGGCCGCAGGGAGAGCGGGCTCGTGCTGATGATGCGATTTCTTCATGGGTCCTGGGACGACCCGCGGCCGAAGAGGAGCATTTGATAAGGGAGGCCGTGGCGGACGCTGTCGGAGCGATTGGCTGCCTGATCGAGAAGGGCTTGGACGAGGCGCAGCAGCGCTTCAACCGGGGCAAAGCCGGATAGCGGCTACTTCTTGACTTCAGAGCTGACCTTTTGTAAAGGCTGTGGGTTCCCAGGGCGAGGATATCGTATTCCCTGAAGATTTTTAGATTTTGTGAATGCACGCTGGCGCATCGCGCGCTGCTCACCGGCTGAGCGGAATGCATGCGGCGGCGGCTTATAAATATAGAGATGGAGAGAGCGAGCTAATGGGCTTCTTAGGGACTGTTCAAACAGGTATTGCGTATTTATTGGCGTTCTTGGCGCCGATAGCCGGAATTATCGGCTTGTTTTTTGCCAACAAGATTTTCCGCGATTTTATGACTCGTCCCACCGGCACAGATCGTATGCGCGACATCGCTCTCGAAATCGAAAAGGGAGCGAAGGCATTCCTTAAGGCTGAGTATACATATCTCGCGGCTTTCGTTGTAGTCGTGTTTCTTCTTATCATTTCCTCCAGCACACTCGGCTGGCAAACGGCGGTTGCGTTCCTGCTTGGCGCGCTGTGCTCTGTCGCTGCCGGTGTGAGCGGCATGATTGCAGCGACTCGCGCGAACGTTCGCACCACAGCAAGCGCTGCGGAAAACGGACCGGCGGATGCTCTGTTTGTTGCGTTTAGCGGCGGAGCGGTTATGGGCCTTGCTGTTGCGAGCCTGGGACTTCTCGGAGTTGGAATTCTGAATTTCATGTTCGGCGGCGACGCTGGAACAGTTAAGTATATTACTGGCTTTGCGATGGGCGCTTCTTCGATTGCGCTGTTTGCGCGTGTGGGCGGCGGAATCTACACCAAAGCTGCTGACGTCGGCTCGGACCTCGTAGGTAAAGTCGAAGCCAGCATCCCAGAAGACGATCCACGTAACCCGGGCGTAATTGC
>JAGRAN010000109.1 GCA_020434585.1 Bdellovibrionales bacterium | reverse complement strand
CCGACTGCACCCCGGTGCCGAGAGCTTGCTCGAGGCGGCCGTGGCGATCTGAGGATCTTCAACAGTCAAGGGGACCGCGTGCCGCAATGCACGTGGTCCCCTCGCTGTTACAGCGTTTATACCGCCCGGTGCCGCGACAGTCTCAATCTAAATTGACTTCAACGGCCAAAATGATTGAATGGCTGAGTGCTCCTTTTGAATCTGCAAGTGAAGCTTTATATTTGCTTCCCCCTGGGCGGGACTCCGCGCCGAGGGGGCCGGGATTAATCAGCGTTAATCATTTCTCTTCTTCCAGCCCGCTGTGCGGGAAAGGAGCAATAAGGTGTCGAGGCGCAACGGACCGGCTGATGAGTTTCAGCCTGGGTTGTTCGACGCGCTCGACGCTGGTTCTCGTCCAACGAAACCAATCGAGCGCGAAGTTGTCTTTATCGTTTGGTCCGAGGAGCGCGACAGTGTCGTGTATGCCGCGGCCAAGCGACTAGTCGGCAGAATTGCCGGTGTTCGTCTGAGCGTCCATCCGTTTACGACGGCAGAGGAAGCTCGAAGCATTATCAGTGCTTCGCCAAAGGCGCAGGATCGTCGAGTGCTGCTGCTGATCGATTTTGAACGGCGGCAGCGAGATAAGCAGGTCGAACTGGCTGAGCTGACTGGGTATCGCGAAGTGCTTGGGGTCGTGGTGTTCTCGCGTGATGAGAACTGGGCAGAGCAAGCCCGTGGACTCAAGCGCGTCATCGACCGCATCACCCGAGCTATCGTCAGCGCCCCCAAAGCATCGGGCGGCGCTGCGTTTTTCGCTGCTCGCGACGTGCTGCAGCGGCTTGCAACGACAGGTCTAGCGTAAGCGGGACAGCCGGGTTTTTCCGAAAGGAGTATAAACCCGGCACCCCCGCGAATTTAATATAAATAGCAACTTACCTAGCCCATACTTAAAAAAAACCGCGTTGAATCACATTTCTAGCCAAGTCAGCAATAACTTAGGTGCATTGTGGAAATCGGGGAGATTTCTGACTTTCGGCTAAGCTCGCGACATGCACGCCCAGTATTGCAAGTCTGTCTGCAATCAGTGCGTATCCCTTCTTTCGCGAAGCACTCCAAGGTGCCCCAACTGGCGCGATTATCTGCGCTGCTTTTCTGCATTGGTTGTTGTTGGTTGTAATCAATAGGTAGTCCAGATGAAAACTCGCAAATTCCGTATAGTTCTAATTTGCTGCGCGGCTATTTTTCTGCCGAGCAGTGCTTTTGCTCAGTGTTACGACATAGATACCGGTGAACTCCTGGTTCCAGGCTCCGAAGTCACCGCAGGGGATTTCGCCATTGCAGGAGCAGTGACTTGTGGATGCAAAACACCGAAAGCCCCAGAAGGCTGCACAGTTGCTGCTACGACGTCAAACTGCACTCCGCATTCTGACGGCCAGAACTGCACTGGCCAGTGTAATTTTCAGCAGACCTGCAACGATCCACAGGATAACGCAACGATAACCAAAGACTGCAAGCCCCGCACACGGCCGACGCCGGCTCCGACTCCGGGTGAGGATCCACAGGGGACCGGCAATGAGCAGCAACAAGTTGCCAATTAGCAAGGTCGCAGCATCAATTGCATCGAATTTTGAGGAATGAACCAATGAAAATTAATTTTAAATATCTAGCTTGTCTCTGCGTGTTTGGCGCTGTTTCGGCAAACTCGGCTCTAGCTGCCGATGCGGCCTGCCTAGTTTATGATAACGACGGCAATGTTTACGTCGAGGGAGTGTCTTATTCCGGTGAAGCCGCAATCGCGCTACTCGCCGACAAGCGTTGCGGTTGCAAACAGCCTGAAGCACCAGAGGGCTGTACAGTATACTTAGTCACCTCCAACTGTGAGGATGGCTCAAACGGAACGTCCTGCTTCGGAAGCTGTAGCTTCGAGTGGCTCTGCGAGGATGAAGCAAATGATGGGTCTGACACGGTCACCTGTGCCACGATTACCCCTCCGCCGAAGCCTGAACCTCAGCCAGCGCCTGAACCTCAGCCCACACCAAAGCCGGGTGGAGGACAATCCGAGCGTTAGTCCAGGCTTAATCGTTGGCTCTAAGCGGAGTGTCTATCGAGGCGTGTAGAACGTTCTGATAGCAGTCTTGGCAAAGCAGCTTTGTTTCCGCAGTTTCAGTGTGAGCTGTGAGAATGGCTCCTTTGCATTTCGCGCACGTTCTCGGTTCAAGTCTGCGAGCAGAGCGTAGGTTCATCCTTTGCTCGTGGCGTACATCAGGACAATAGCTCGGCAGCGGTAAGCCAATGCGGCGATAGAAATCGAGCTCCTGAGGAATTACCTTGTAGGCTTGACCTGATTTCTGGCATTTGAAGACCCTCTTGCAGGTTTCGCTGTCGGCTTCATTAATTGTTTTTGGGGCAGACTCTGCGGCAGGGACTGCGGACGGAACATTTCTTTCTTTCCAGCGCCAGCCCAGACTTTGTGCCTCTTGCTTCGTTAGGGGATAGTATTCATTCACAATGCTTTCGTTGTATGCGAATGGAGAGTCTTTTATTGGGAAGAACTCTCCCCATTCTTCTGTCTGTTCCATATGCGCTATCAATCGCTTGCGAAGCGCAAAGTAATCATCTTTGGAGTATTGTTTGTTGAAAATGCAGTACTGGGCGTTTCTGAGCCCAATGCAACCGAACACATCGCGGCAGTTAAAACAGAACTCCGATAAATAGCTGTCTGAGCAGTTTGACAGCATGTGAGAGTAAAAAACGCGTTCGCATCCGGTTACGGTCAGCACATCTGCGCAGAATTGAACCGGGCCAGCCGTAAAAGAAATGTCGTGAGAATTGTTGGTATTTAATACGGTGTAGCAGTGCCGACAGTTTTCTAAGACTTTGGCGTCCCAGCAGTTTTCAAGATTTTTGGACTCGTATATGTGATTCCCGCTGACGTCTTCGTTCTTCAGACCGAAATGTTCCGGGACTACGCACTCAGCCCGTCTGCGCTCTTCAAGCAAGCCGGATACGTATTCTATCTTCTCCCACGTCATTGGAAACATCTGCTGCATCGACTGTTTGTATTCTTCGCGGGAAAACTGCTGATTGAATAGGCAGTATTGGGCGCCACGTAAATTCCAGCAACCAAAGCAGTTGCTGCATGAGCGACAGTCGTAGAGAAAGTAGCTTTCTGTGCAGCCAGTTGATTCGAATGAGTAGTGTACATCGTAGCACTCGACGCAGTCGACACAATTAGAGCACCACTGGGAGCGATAGACGTAAAGGTTATCAACGCAATTTTCGCTTTCCCAGACGATGTGCCCATACATGCACGAGTCGTTGTCTACGCAGCCGAAAACCAGATAGCAATCCTTCGCCCGGAAGACGAAGTTGGAGTATCCGCAATTTTCTGATTGTAGGTTCATGATCGGGAAGCGCGGCACCGCCGCAGCGAGTGCTTGATATTGCTCAAAGAACGGCCGCTGAAAGTCTATGGCACGTCCGTAGTCAAATGCGCTCCAGGCGTCAGACCACCAGTAGTTCGTTTCGTATACTGGGAAGGGGCAGTCTTGCGAATACATCGACAAAATGCGTTTCTGTGTCGCGTCGCAGGGGCGGTAGCACAGGGTTCTAAAATTGCGATAGGCAATGCGCCGACGCTGCCTTTCCTCCGGGCATAGCCGGGGTAAGGGGAGCTCCAGAGACTCATAGAACTGCGCCTCCTCAGGGCTTATTTCAAACTCAACTCCACTTTGGCGGCAGCGTTTTTTCATGGTTCAGGCTCCTCAGTCAGTGTCTGTGGGCAAAACTGAGTAAAAAGACCAGTTTTATCAATGGGATGGTTTCCGGAGAAGGATTCAGAACTGGTCCGCAGTGCTTGCGCTTTAAGGGTATCGTCGGGTTAATTAGCTGGAATAACAGAGGTAATATGCAGAAACTCGAGTTACATTTTAGCTCCGGCGCGAACGCGCAGTTGAGGAAGACAGTCTTCTCTCATTCGAGCTTTCTGAAGCCATTGGTTTCAGTTCGCGGCAAAAGTACCGGTGCCGCAGACGCGCAAGGGTGCTTTCAATGGACTCGTGCGGTGCAGTCGTTCTCACTTCTAGCGCTTGGGTTCAAAATTGAGGGCGGCGCTCTTGAGGGAGCTGCCTCAACTCCCGCAGCATCTCTTGATTACGCGATCAGTAAGCAAACCGGCTGGCTCGCGGACATGTTTGGCGCTTTCGAGTCGGGAGCACCGATCTACAAACGAATCTTTAAGCGCAGCAACCCGGAAAGAAAGCAGCCGGGGCCAGTCATCGTTGCAATAAACGAACTGTTTCTTTCGCCTGAAAGCGTCAGGATTTATGTCGCGGGTCAAGAAGTAGAAAAGGCAGAAATGCTGCAAGCGCTCCACGCAGCGATCAAATTGCAGTGGTATGCCTCAGCAAGAATACGAATAGAAAATCATGATTGTCGTCGACGCAGCGACATTGCGGAATCTTCCCAGGATAACAGTGACAGCATAAAACAACTTTTTCACAAATTGCTTATTGAAGAATGCCGGCTAGTGCTGAACGCAACTGACATCTTTAATTCGCGAGAGCTTCGCAGCAATCTAGCTGATTTGGGCTCTAATCCATCCGTTCGCGGTTTGTCTGGAGACGCACAGCTGGTAAGTCCAATTGACCAACGAATGCTTTCCTCCCATCGGCTGGGCCTAGTTGACGAGGATTTTCTGCGTCGCCATTTGGCGGATACTCGGCCAATTCGGATAGCTTCTCCGGCACCGGGTCCCGCAGCAGCTGCAATTTTTGTCTATCTAAGAGACGTAAAAGGCTATTCCATTGAACTAGATTTCTGTTATCCGCACGCAATCGAAATAGCTCAGCGCATCATTCGCGGTGACTTTAACCGCGCACCGGACGCGGCAGTTTTAGGAATAGCACCAGCAGCCCAGATATTAGGTATCGGAGGTAAGATTGGCTACAAGCCTTTGATGATGCTGCCCAAAAACAGTCAGCGGATTATCTCGGGCGGAAGGCCTAGCAAACGCGGCAGCTCGCTGGAGAACTCAGATTACTATTTATTAAAAGATGACCCATCGAATCCAATGTTTTATTTCGACCAGCTTGTTAGAAGCGGCGAAGTTCGCCAAGGCAAGGTCAGCTTGCAGCATATGGAGCCGGACGAAGTTTTTCGAACATTCAAAGATGCAGATCGCAGCGTCAAGGCCATTCTGTTCTTCCCGCATTATCATTTAAACGAGCTTTTCAATGGCACTGGATTTGCCGATCGCTCCGGCGACAATCGACAATTCAAAGAAATGTTCTTGTTCGTTCAAGACTGGATTATGCGCGACAAGATGAAGGCGCTTTGTCTTGATATAGCAATTAGAGATGCATGGCTTAGCATTCGTGAGCAGCCAAAGCTTATGAATCAGTTAATCGGGCGATTAGTCGGCGACGACCTGTACCTAAAGTATATGCGCCGAGCTAGCGGGCTTGGCAGCTGGAGTGAATTAAGCGGCGTGCGCGGCGCTCGAATCCCTGAGCTAACGAGCCAGTAATACGTTCTATTTTTCGAGTCTCTCACTTTACAAGCCGTATGCCTAAGTTATTCAACAGCTTTTAAGCTGGCTTTCGCATAACTCATTTATAACCACTCGGTTTTGTGTGTTTGGGTCTAAGTAAGCGGACGAATCGAAGTGAAATACGAATTTGTTACTAAGCGAGACATTGCGCTTCTCGTAGGGAGTACTGCTTTTTTCAGCGTGGTGGCTTTAGGAGCATGGTTCTCCTCGAGTCAAGCGCTGCCGCCGGATGCGAGTGACTTGCGGAGGCTGCAAACTGCTGACGATGTGGTGCTGGTGGCGTATGACTGCAACACTCGATCTCTAGATCTATCGACAGCGGCAATAAACAAAGATTGTTCCCGCATCGCAGCTGGCCGTGCCAGCGAGACTCTAGGAAAACAAGCTAAACTTTTCTGCGGCTCGAGTACGCAGTCTAAAATTTTAATGAAAGTTCAGCGTTCGCAA
>JAGRAN010000108.1 GCA_020434585.1 Bdellovibrionales bacterium | reverse complement strand
CCGCGGTGAGCTGCAAGAATCTTTTCCTTCAAGCCGCCGATCTGCAACACTCGTCCGCGCAGAGTCACTTCGCCAGTCATCGCGATATTGCGGTCTACCGGAATTCCGGTGAGCGCCGAAGCAATCGCTGTAACCATCGTTACGCCAGCTGAAGGTCCGTCCTTCGGAATTGCGCCTTCGGGAACGTGAATGTGGATATCCACCTTCGAGTAAAAGTCCTTTGGAAGTCCGAGCGAAGTCGCGCGGGAGCGAACATACATCATCGCCGCCTGAGCAGACTCCTGCATCACATCGCCCAGCTTACCGGTAATAATCAACCGGCCTTTGCCGTGAACGATCGCAACTTCGATCGTTAACAGTTCGCCGCCAAGCTCTGTCCAAGCAAGTCCTGTTGCACTTCCGCTGACGTTTTCAGCTTCTTGCTGGCCATACTTGAATTTGCGAACCCCGAGGAACTTATCGAGGTTGGCCATCGTAATTGTTTCTTGGGCGTCTTCACCGTTTTTGACAATCAATACGGCAACTTTACGGCAGACACTAGAAATCGTGCGTTCCAAACTTCGCACGCCAGCTTCGCGAGTATAGTGGCGAATCATGCCGAGAATTGAATCGTCTTCGAAGTTGACGTTTTCTTCCTTAAGGCCGTTCTTCTCACAGGCCTTTGGAATCAGATACTTCTTGGCAATCTGAAGTTTCTCGAGTTCCGTATAGCCGGCAATTTGAATAACCTCCATCCTGTCCAGCAATGGGCGCGGGATAGTAGAAATTGTGTTTGCCGTAGTAATGAACATAATTCGCGACAGGTCGAAGTCCACGTCGAGATAGTGGTCGCCGAAAGTATCGTTCTGTTCAGGGTCGAGCACTTCGAGCAGAGCAGACGAAGGATCTCCGCGGAAATCAGCAGACATCTTGTCCACCTCGTCCAGCAAGAACACAGGGTTGCTCTTACCGGCGCGCTTTAGGGATTGAATAATCTTACCTGGGAGCGCTCCGATGTAAGTTCTGCGGTGTCCTCGAATTTCAGCTTCATCCCGCACGCCGCCAAGCGCAATTCGAACAAACTCGCGACCAGTTGCTCGTGCGATCGACTTTCCGAGAGACGTTTTACCAACGCCCGGAGGTCCAACTAGGCAAAGAATCGGGCCCTTGATTTTGCCGACAAGTTTATGGACGGCGAGATACTCGAGGATACGCTCCTTAACCTTAAACAATCCGAAGTGGTCTTCATCGAGAATATCTTCCGCTTCAGAGAGGTTTAGTTTTTCTTCGGAGTATTCGTTCCAGGGGAGACTCAGCATCCAGTCGACGTAGTTGCGCACAACGGTCGCTTCAGCTGACATCGGGGACATCATCTTCAGCTTGCGAATCTCGTTCTCAGTCTTCTTGTGCGCCTCTTCGGGCATACCTTTAGCTTTAAGCTTTTCTTCGAGCTCTTGAATTTCGTTGCGAAAATCGTCCTTCTCGCCAAGCTCCTTCTGAATCGCGCGCATTTGCTCGTTGAGATAGTACTCTTTCTGAGTCTTCTCCATCTGCTTCTTGACGCGGGTGCGGATTCGCTTTTCAACCTGCAGAATCTCGATCTCAGACTTCATGTGAGTGTAGATCTTTTCGAGGCGTTCGCTGGCGCTGTTCGTCTCTAAAATATCCTGCTTCTCGTCCAGCTTGATGTTCAAATGAACGATGATCGCATCAGCCAGGCGAAACGGATCGTCGATCGCGTTAACCTGGTGAATCATTTCCGGGCTAATCTTCTTACCGAGCTTTACGTAGCTTTCGAAGGACGACTGCACCGAGCGCATTAAAGCTTTAAGCTCGGCGTTCATTTCTGCGCCTTCGGCAAGCTCTTCGACTTCTACGAGGAAATATTCGTCAGTCTCGACAAAGCGCTGGATACGGGCGCGCTTCTTGCCTTCAACTAAAACTTTAACGGTCCCATCAGCGAGTTTCATCATCTGCATGACTTCGCCGAGAGTTCCGACGTCGAAAATATCTTCGGGTCCGGGATGGTGAGTCTTTGCATCGCGTTGAGCGGCGAGCATGATTGGCTTCTTTTGACGCTCAGCCTCCTCAAGCGCACGAACGCTCTTCTCTCTGCCGACAAACAACGGCACGACCATTTGGGGAAAGATGATAATATCGCGAAGGGCTAAGAGCGGGACTGGGTTATTTTCTTTGCTACTCATTACTCACCTGATTACCTACCGTACGAGTGTTTAAACCTACGGAATCACCTAAAAAACACGGCTGTATTGTTTTGATGTAATCACTGAAGCTTAGGGAGTCAAAAACCTTTTTCTCAATCAACACTAAAAACCATATTTGGCCAATACTAAGCCTATCATCTCATGTAAGTGCTTTGATTACAAAGAATTTGACGTGAATAAGGGCAAATTCAGACTATGCTGATTCAGCCTTATGCTCATAGACAATTAGTGGCTGCTCGCCCCGAAGTATCGTATCTCCCGAAATTACCACCTCTTTTATGTCGTCTTGGGATGGTATTTCGTACATAACGTCGAGCATTACTTCCTCGAGAATCGAGCGCAAGCCGCGAGCTCCGAGCTTACGCTCCAAGGCAGTCTGAGCAACTGCACCAAGAGCATCGTCGGTAAACTTAAGGCGGACGTCTTCCATTTCGAACAAACGGGCATACTGTTTAACTAGTGCGTTCTTAGGTTCAACCAGGATTCGCACCAGCGCGTCTTCATCAAGCTCGCCAAGGGTTGCGATAACCGGCAAGCGCCCGATGAATTCAGGAATAAGACCAAACTTGAGCAAATCAGCTGGCTCCGCATCCATCAGCACGTCTTTCTTTTTGTTCTTCGGGCGAACTTCTGCACTAAAACCCATAGTGTTGCCCTGGGAACGGCGACGAATAATGTCGTCTAAACCGATGAATGCCCCACCGCAGATAAACAGAATATTTGAAGTATCAACTTGCAGGAACTCTTGCTGCGGGTGTTTTCTTCCACCTTTCGGAGGGATGCTGGCAGTTGTGCCTTCGATAATTTTTAACAGTGCCTGCTGAACGCCTTCACCTGACACGTCACGAGTGATTGAAGGGTTGTCAGACTTTCTAGAGATCTTGTCGATTTCATCGATATAAACGATGCCGCGCTGAGCTCGCTCAACGTCGTAATCAGCACTCTGCAGCAAACTGAGAATAATATTCTCTACGTCTTCCCCGACGTATCCGGCTTCCGTCAGGTTAGTTGCATCGGCGATCGTAAACGGCACGTCTAGCATTCGTGCCAGAGTTTGAGCCAAGAGTGTCTTGCCCGAACCGGTTGGGCCGACCAGCAGCACGTTAGATTTGGAAAGTTCTACTTCTGACTTGCCGGAGGAATTTTCCAGGCGTTTGTAATGGTTGTAAACAGCTACAGATAAAACCTTCTTGGCTTCATCCTGGCCGATTACATAATTATCGAGGAATAGGCGGATTTCTTTTGGCTTTGGAACGTGAGACGAGCGGCCAACACCATGCTCATCCTCAACTTCCTCCATAATAATGTCATTACAGAGGTCGATGCACTCATCGCAAATGTACACCTCTGGTCCCGCAATTAACTTGCGCACCTCTTCTTGGCTTTTGCCGCAGAAGCTGCAAACCAGCGATGATTGTCCTCTATCTGATCCCTTTGCCACTAATCATCCTCCTGCCAAATCCAACAGGGACATGCATATAACCAAAGCACTGCACCCAATTAAAAAGTATATAAGATGGTCCGGGCCGAGCCAAGCACGGTCTGCAAAAGCGTAAAAAACAGGCGAGTTTAGCTATCCTTCTCGCCGGACACGCGGTGCACTACTACTTCATCTATCAGGCCGTATTCCTTAGCCTGTTCAGATGACATGAAGTAGTCGCGATCGGTGTCTTTCGAAATTCGATCCAGCGGCTGACCTGTGTGACCAGCGAGCATCTCGTTCAAATCGGCTTTCAATCGAATCATTTCGTTGGCGTGAATTTCCACGTCTGAGACCTGGCCTTGAAAGCCGCCGAGTGGTTGGTGGATCATTATCCGCGCGTGTGGCAACGCAAAACGCTTGCCCTGTGCACCAGCAGCGAGCAAGAACGCACCCATACTTGCAGCCTGACCTAGGCAGAGTGTGGACACCGGGGGGCGGACGTACTGCATCGTGTCATAAATCGCCATGCCGGCAGTGACGGAACCGCCCGGTGAATTAATGTAGAAGTAGATATCTTTTTCAGGATCTTCGCTCTCGAGAAAGAGAAACTGCGCAGTGATCACGTTCGCAACCACATCGTTTACCTCAGAGCCCAGAAAGACGATCCGATCTTTGAGCAATCTGGAATAAATATCGTAAGAACGCTCGCCGCGCCCTGTTTGCTCAATGACATAAGGAA
>JAGRAN010000004.1 GCA_020434585.1 Bdellovibrionales bacterium | reverse complement strand
GGTTGCTTTAGGTTTCGTCTGTGGTGCGGGTTTAGGGACGGCCTGCCTGCGGATGGCTTTGCGTTTTAGCGAAGGGCGGGTTGCGATCTCCTTAGTCGCGAACCCTTGGGAGAAGAAACCTTCTTTTGGCGCAGTAGAGTCAGCGGCTGCCGGTGTCGACGCGGCAATGCAGACAGCGAGCGCAACCATGAATAGTCGTAGGCGAGTCATCAAAAGCACAGCGTGAAAACCTTGATACAGCAGGTGTGTCTTTTCCAGCGCACGGTTCTGGTTTCACCCGGAATGTCGTCATCCAGATTTTCCGTATACATGCCCTTAGGAAACTTGCTTGTGTTGCGTTCGCTTGAATCACGAAAGCGAAAACATTCAGAGGGAGAAGGGTATATGCGGTTCCATTTATCGGTGGACTCATCCACTGAGCTGGTTTGAGTCATCACGTTAGAAAGGGGAGCCGGCAAGTTGCGCCAGGCATTCCAACTTGTCCATTCAAGCATGCGCCTGGAAGCCAGCATGTGTGCGACTCTGAGCGAGTTTACATCTACATCACCTACTAGTGGGTAGAGCTGCCCAAGCGGCGAAGGGTAGCAGATCTTGTCCATCCCCGGGAAGTTGAATGGATAGACGCTGGGGTTAGGGCGAGCTAGACCTGAAGCAATCGGATTGCCGTGAAGCGCCCGATAACTGGCACATGTGCCTACGGGCAGTAGATTTATGTATGGTGCGTTGCTTTGCGGAAGAAAGGGACTCTTTGAGGTGCCGTGATAAGCAAGTCCGACCGCCATGGCTGTTCCCGTTGGACCAAGAACCTGAACTGCGCCATTGGGATCCAGGAACATCTGTCCAATGTCTTGAACGAACTGGGTAATCATACCTGGATCTTGGGCGATGCCACTAAAGTCGAGGTTAAAGCCGCGAAGCATCGAAAGTTCGGGGATTCTCCACATCGGGCTTAAAAGAAATTCTGTGAAGTGCAGCTTCATTTTTTCATCGATTCCGGGCGGGAAGCAGCGCCGGCAGATTCGACTCAGAAAAGAATTGATCACGCCTTCTGCGAATAAGCGATAAGTATGGGCCTCGAGATGGTAGGACATGTTCATCGGCATTTCGTTGGTGTCGATGTGGGTGTTGCCAAAGTGCGGCGAGTCACCGAACTCGCTTGGAAGGGAGGCGGGGTTTCCTTGATTGTCTGTTAAATTGTGCAGAAACGGTGGAAGAAGCAACTTTGTAAATGTTTCAAACAAAGGACGCATCGGACTGGCGAAGATTCCAACTCCGAAGTTGTTAGTTTCAGTAACTTCCTGCGGCATCCAATACTCAAATCGAATTCCCGGATTAAAAATCGAGCCGCAGGCGCCAACGGGCTTGAAATCAAGACATTCCCAAAAATTTTCGAACTCAGAGAGAAAGACGTTATCAGTATCCTCGATGATCCAATGATCCAACAAAAGCTCTGCCGGGTTTTTGTTAATCCAGGGGTGTTCATCGTAGGAATTGCCATTCCAATGATTGCCGAGTCTTGAGTAGCGCTGATTCACTTTCGCGCCGACGGACGGCATGGCCGCGTATGTGCGGGCAATTGTATCAGCGCTGTAGTGGAACGTATTAATGTCTTCCCCGAGCCAATGCGGATCTGGCAGGGGAGGCAGCTGCGCCGCTGCGAGCGTTGGAACAAGCAGGACAAGTCCCAATATGACTTTACGTAGACCACCCAACTTTGAGCTCTCCTCGCCGGCGGATCACAGCCAGAACCGCACAGCATTAGCTGCGTAAGTTGGGAAGGGAGGATAAATTCGGTAATCCCGAATCTACCAGTGTTGTGGCGGCTTGGGCCGGCCGGGTATCATAAATTTTGCAAGTAACCGAATTTATGGATAAACTACGCTCCTTTTTCAGTAATTCGGAGACCAGTCTTGTCTACAGAAGAAAACGCACTGAGCTACCACCAGTACCCCCGACCGGGCAAAGTGGCCGTGCATCCGACTAAGCCCTGTGTGACCTCGCACGACCTATCGCTTGCCTACACGCCGGGAGTTGCAGAGCCCTGCCTGCGCATCGCCGAAAACCCCGATGATGTCTTTCGTTATACCTCAAAAGGCAATTTAGTAGCTGTGGTTACGAACGGAACAGCTGTGCTTGGCCTTGGCAATATCGGCCCCGAAGCCGCAAAGCCCGTAATGGAAGGCAAAGCGGTGCTGTTTAAATCTTTTGCGGAAATCGATGTATTTGACCTCGAATTGAATTGCGCGACCCCGGATGCATTTATCGAAGCCGTCGCGGCGCTCGAGCCGACCTTTGGCGGGATAAATTTAGAAGATATTAAAGCTCCTGAATGCTTCTACATTGAAGAGCAGCTGCGCAAGCGCATGTCTATTCCAGTTTTTCACGACGACCAGCACGGCACAGCAATTATCACTGCTGCGGCATTTCTTAATGCACTTGAGGTTGTGGGTAAAAAGATTGAAGAGGTCAGCTTGGTTGTCAGCGGTGCAGGTGCTGCAGCCGTTGCCTGTGTTGAGCTGCTTGTGTCTCTCGGGCTTAGTCGCGGCAATATCGTGATGTGCGATTCGTCAGGCGTGATTTACGAGGGGCGAGACGAACGAATTAACGAGATTAAGCAGCGCTATGCAGTTGTTACTAGTAAGCGCACGCTTGCTGAGGCGCTAGAAGGGGCGGATGCGTTTCTGGGTTTGTCTACGAAGGGCGTAGTGA
>JAGRAN010000107.1 GCA_020434585.1 Bdellovibrionales bacterium | reverse complement strand
GCGCAATCAAAGCTTCACGCTGCGCCTCATGAATGTCGGGGAAAGTTTGTTGTGCCGCCTCAGATACTATTTCAACACAGGTCTTACTGAGGGAGAAGGTTGGCTCCTGGGCGATATAGCACACACGTGCGTCGTTGCGTTTTAAAACAGATCCTTCATCGGCATCTTCAAGGCCCGCTGCAATGCGCAAAAGAGTTGACTTGCCGGCGCCGTTTCGGCCAAGGATGCCGAGTCGAGCGTTTTCCTCGAACTGCAGCGAGAGTTTCGTGAACAACTCAGTTGCTCCGTAACGCTTCTCGATGTTTTGTAAACTAATTAAAGGCGCCGCCACAACACAAGTCCGTTTATAGCTAAGTAATGGGAAATGAGGGTAATCTCAGATCGTGGAAGTTAACGCAAGACTGGCACTGCTGCCCTAGACAAATTAGGTCAGAACGTAATTCTCGGGAAGTATGCGTTAAAAAAGTGGACCAAAGCTGCGTGTCCGAACCTCCGGGTTTATTGACCAGGAAGTTCGGACTCGAAGTTTTAGTCCAAACCTCTTGGGTTAGAGGGGTTCTCAGAGTTCCGTTGGGAATCTGAGGATGTTGTTCCAAGCGTCGACCAGCACGACCGCACTTCCGAAAGCTTCGTTGCTCAGCTCTTGCTTCACAGCTTCGACTTGCTCGGGCGCGGGAGACAGATAGACACGAAGGCCGGCAGCGCAAGCGCCCCGAACGTCGGTCATACTGTCCGTGAAAGCGACGACAGCTTCGGGCGGAAGCTTGAGCAGTTCGCAGCAGGCCAGCCAGCCGTCCGGCTCTTCCTTGCGGAACTTCCTCGGGTGGGCGGATACGACGTGTGCGAACCTCTTCTCCAGCAGCAGCTTGCGAAGTACGATTTTGCACAAGTCGTAGGGAGATGCTGAGTATAGCACCAACCTTCCGTCGAGTTGGTAGTGGAGGGCCGTGAGGAGGTCCCTGGCGTGCGGAACTTCCTCCGGGGCATAGCGCAGAGGCAGCTCACCTTTGCAAATTAGGCGAAGCACCCTGTGGTAGTGCCTTTCGAAAGTGGAGGGACGCATGACGCATCGCTTCATTCCACGGAAGTAGCTTGCAGCATGTCGGATCAGTTCTCTGTAGGGAGAGCCCCACCAGGGAGCCACCCAATGGTACCAGATCTCCGCTGCCCGCCACTTCGAAACCCCCGCAAGTTCGAGGGCTCGAAGCATCACATCTCCATGAACATCCCTCGCTCTTGCGACGGTGTCATCGAGATCGACCACTGCGCCTTTGATGCCGTCCGGAAGAACGACAGTCGGGGGCGCGTACCCATGGTACATCACTTGCCAACCTTTCTTGGGCGCCGTAACGTTGGGTCCATCCCAACGCCGTCGCACCACTTCGGCAATAGCAACCAAATACGCGATCACTCATTTCAAGCTGGAACTTCAAATGAGCGCCGCCAACCATTTTACGCAGCTCTAGTCACGTACGGATGGCGCACGTCACCGTCTACAATCTTCGACTACTCGACCGACTATGTATCTATGGAAACCGACATCGAATTACTATCAAATTAGGCTGGTTTTATCAATCCCTAGCGATTTGCCTCAGCTTGTTATGCTTATCCGAGAACAGTAGATAAAATTTAACAGTGTTTGCAGCAACTTAACTGAGTCGCTCGCACGAGAGGCTATCTTTCAGTACTTAGCGATTCGTTTCGGAGTTGCCTGATCATGCCTCCGAATACGTAGGAGTGAAGCGGCAGTACTGCATACCAGTAGATGCGTCCAAAAATGCCGCGCGGCCAGAATCTAGCTGTCATTGCAACTAGGCAATTGCTCAGGTCGACCTCTTTTATTTCAAACAGCAGACGTGCAACCCCAGGCAATTTCATCTCCGCTCGCAGCATGAGCCGTTCTCCGTCTACGACTTCCTCGACTCTCCAGAAATCAATTGGATCTCCGACCCGGATCCTTTCTCTTGTTGGTCGTCCGCGCCGCATACCCACCCCGCCAACTAATCTGTCCAAGGTAGCACGAAGCTTCCATAACCAATTTGCGTGGAACCAGCCGTGAGTGCCTCCGACTCGCGAAATAGTTTTAAAGACTAGCTCCCGAGGCGCGTTAATTTTAGTTTCGTAGCGATCGATATACGAGAAGCTCTTCTCATCAGGGACTACCCATGCCAGAGCCGAGGTCGTTGCATCTGTCCAGCGGCTGATCATTTCACCTTGCTCTTCTTTGGTTAGAGCTATGGATACAGCTTGCTTGAAAGAGTAGTTAGTTGTTTTTATCCAATTGGCGGCACGTCTGTCACGGCAAACAACATCGTGTCTCAAACTGTCTACGAGAGGTCGAGCGAGACTGGTTGGAACGCTTGTTACTAGGTTGAGCCAATAGCTGGAGAGTCGAGGAGTTAAGACTGGAACGGGGAGGATCCAGATCTTCTTGCCCATTACTGAGGCGCACTGACGCATCAGATCCGCGTAGGTGAGCAGTTCGCCGTTCCCGATTTCCAGAATTTCACCGACTGTTCTGTCTTCAACTAGAGATCCGACCAAATACTCTAGCAGCTGTCGAATCGATATCGGTTCACAGCGGGACTGCACCCATCTCGGACAAATCATGATGGGCACTCTTGCGACTAAGTCGCGAATTATCTCAAAAGAAGCGCTGCCGGAGCCGACGACTATCGCTGAACGAAACTCTGTAACAGGCACTGAAGTGGAGCGAAGGGCATCCCCGGTATCGTGGCGGCTGCTAAGATGTTTTGACAGTTCTTCGGTTTGAGAGCCTAGTCCGCCGAGGTAGATAATTCTGCGCACTTTTGCCTTTTCGCATGCAAGCGCAAAATTCCTTGCACCGCTTATGTCGTTCTCGGCAAAGTTTCTACCTGAAGTCGTCATCGAATGAATTAGATAGTAGGCAGCATCGATCCCGTCTAACGCGCGGACGAGCGTTTCAGGTTTTAGTACGTCACCCTGGATGACTTCTACGTTGTCCCAGCCTCTGTGGCTTAACTTAAGCGGTGAGCGCGCCATTGCTCGGACTGTATAGCCCTTGCTTAATAGCTCAGGCACTAGTCTGCCGCCGACATATCCGCTAGCGCCGGTTA
>JAGRAN010000106.1 GCA_020434585.1 Bdellovibrionales bacterium | reverse complement strand
GCGCAATCAAAGCTTCACGCTGCGCTTCATGGATGTCGGGGAAAGTGTGATGTGCTGCCTCAGATACTATTTCAAGACATGTTTTACTAAGGGAGAAAGTCGGCTCTTGGGCGATGTAACACACGCGCGCATCGTTTCGTTTAACGATGGAGCCTTCGTCGGCATCCTCAAGGCCCGCTGCAATACGCAGAAGGGTTGATTTTCCGGCACCGTTTCGACCGAGGATACCAAGCCGTGCGTTTTCCTCAAATTGTAGTGAGAGTTTAGTAAATAACTCAGTCGCGCCGTAACGCTTCTCAATGTTTTGCAAACCAATTAAAGGCGCTGCCACTATTCAATTCCGTCAAAACTCTATATTGCTTTATACACGATCCTTATGCCACAACCCGCTCTTTTTGCTGTGAATTCATAGCTTCGTTTCGAAGCTGCCTGATCAATCCACCGAATACGTAAGAGTGAAGCGGAAGTACTGCAAACCAGTAAAGGCGTCCAAAAATTCCACGCGGCCAGAACCTAGCTGTCATTGCCACTAAGCAGCTACTTAAGTCAACGTCTTTAATCTCAAACAGCAGACGCGCGACTCCGGGAAGCTTCATCTCCGCTCGCAGCATAAGCCTTTCGTCGTCTACGACTTCCTCTACTCTCCAGAAGTCTATCGGATCTCCGACACGCACTGTTTCTCTTGCGGGCCTGCCCCTTCGCATTCCCACGCCGCCGATTAGTCTATCCAAGGTTGCACGAAGCTTCCATAACCAATTTGCATGAAACCAGCCGTGGGCGCCTCCGACTCGCGAAATAGTTTTAAAGACAGTCTCCCGTGGCGCATTAATCTTAGTTTCATAGCGATCGATATACGAGAAGCTTTTCTCATCAGGGACAACCCATGCTAGAGCGGATGTCGTTGCATCTGTCCAGCGGCTGATCATTTCACCTTGCTCTTCTTTGGTTAAAGCTATGGATACAGCTTGCTTGAAAGAGTAGTTAGTTGTTTTTATCCAATTTGCAGCACGTCTGTCGCGGCAAACTACGTCGTGTCTCAAACTGTCTACAAGAGGTCGAGCGAGACTGGTTGGAACGCTTGTTACTAAGTTGAGCCAATAGCTGGACAGTCGAGGAGTTAACACTGGCACAGGGAGGATCCAGATCTTCTTGCCCATTACTGACGCGCACTGACGCATCAAGTCGGCATAGGTAAGCAATTCTCCATTGCCGATTTCAAGAATTTCACCAACTGTGCGTTCTTCATTGAGTGCTTCCACTAGATATTCAAGCAACTGACGGATCGATATTGGTTCGCAGCGAGATTGCACCCATCTCGGACAAATCATCACAGGTACTCGCGCAACTAAGTCTCGAATAATTTCAAAAGAAGCGCTGCCGGAGCCGACGACGATTGCAGAGCGAAACTCTGTAACCGGAACTGTAGTCGAGCGAAGAGCGTCACCAGTATCGTGGCGGCTGCTCAGATGTTTAGAAAGTTCTTCAGACTGAGACCCAAGGCCGCCGAGGTAGATGATCCTGCTGACCTCAGCCTTCTCACAGGCTAACGCAAAGTTCCTGGCCCCGCTGATATCAGTCTCGGCGAAATTCCTTCCTGAGGTTGTCATCGAATGAATCAGATAGTAGGCAACTTCTATCCCATTCAAAGCGCGCTCCAGTGTGTCAGGTTTCAAAACGTCACCCTGAACAACTTCAACTTCGTCCCAGCCTCTCTGGCTCAATTTGAGTGGGGATCGGGCCATTGCGCGGACGGTGTAGCCCTTACTTACTAATTCAGGAACTAGTCTGCCTCCGACATATCCGCTAGCGCCGGTTACTAAAATCTTCATGTTTCAGTTGGGGATTGTTCGGGGTCGGCCTTTCTCGCCTCTCGACTCACTTTAACGCAAAAATAAGTTACGAAAATAGCTAAGAGCAGGATCGCAGCTGCCGCAGTGAAGAATAGAGATTTCAGAAAAAAGGTCATTGAGATACCCCGAGCAGCTTATCTCGCAGTGTATGACTTAAAGGGTAATCGGAGAGCCAAATGCCTAGATAAACCTGTGCAAACTTATCGTTCGGAATGGAAACAAGAGGACCGTTTTCGTTTCTTAGTGTCAGACCGTGCCCCGGAACTGCAAGCAACCAATACCTGGAACCTTCACCTACGTCATAGTAACTCTTGTTAATAGCAACGAGTTCCGAGGAATACTCTTGCAGCGAAACGTTCGGATTATCCCTAAGGTTCTTATCAGCTCCCTTAATCATATCCACTGCTGAGATGCTCCTGTGATAATGAAAGGCCAAAGCCCGTGCTTGAGGTGTCTCAGAAGATTCGTAAAGCGCAACGGTGTACACGTCGAAGAGAAAGTAAGTAAATTTTGTTGAACGGACGAAATGCAGTTTTACACCGTCCTGTTCAAGCTCCCTCGCAAAGCAAACGTCCGGTTGATTGCAAATTGAAGCCTGATTAGTGTCTGAAGCAAGAGTATGACTAGAGAGCGCAAGGCCGTGGGACACGATTAAAAACAGAGCAACTCGGGACTTTGTTCGACCACTTAAACTTTTCGAAACTGTTAAGTAGTAGGCGTAGAAGGAAAGGGGGGTAATTACAGCCCAGGCGATCCCAATAACGGTAAGGCCGAACGCCATACCAGTCTGACTGAGAACCACAGCTCCTAACTGCGCCGCGCTGTAATACGCGAGAGGTCCTCCTGTCAGCCCAAAAAGCGATAGCAGGACATAGCGCCCCTTTAGCCAACTAAGAGACGATTGAAAGGTTGTCGCAAATGCAAACCACAGAGATATCATCCAAAGCGGATAGCCGACTATCCCGTAGGAAGGGCTGGTAAAGCTAAACGCCCCAGAACGAAATGCTATTAAATCGATGCATACTCCTATCAGGGCGACAGTAATGTAGCCTAGCAAACGCTTGGGAAAGTCCTCGTAAACTTTTGATTCGAAGGCTAGCACTAGCCCGACCAAAATTGGTCCTACTACTGGATAGCCTGATGCAGCGCCCAAAACGCATACAAACCAGCTGATTTGAAAAAGTATAAAATTTAAGGTCTTCGATTTCATGCGACTTTCTGAGAATCAGCTGAATATGACGATAATCCCTGATTGACTGCTAACGAAGCGTTCATTGGTCGAGTAAACCTAATGTGGTACAGGCCGGTATACAGACTATCAAATCCAGCTTCGCAGTAGCTTAGATAGTAACGCCAAGTTCGGATGAAGCGAGTGTCGTAACCAAGTGAGCGGATGGCTTCTTCATTTGCGTCGAAATTTACGCGCCACTCTCTAAGGGTTCGGGCGTAGTGCTTACCAAAGTGAGACGAGCTTTCGATGGTTAAGCAAGAACTCTTCTCCATCGCTCTTGAAAGTGCGGTTAGAGAGGGTATCGTTGAACCGGGAAAGATATGCTTTTGGATCCAGTCAGCTCCTTTTGCAGCACCTTTAAAACGATAATCCGGAATAGTGATTGCTTGAAGGACCATCAGTCCGTCAGGCTTAAGAAGCCTATCACAGTGCTTAAAAAAAGTTGGGTAGTATTGATGTCCAACCGCTTCAATCATCTCGACCGAGACGATTTTATCAAACTTCCCGACGACATCACGGTAGTCTATCAGTTTTAGAGTTACCAAGTCCTCGAGTCCGGCGGCCCGAACTCGCCTGCGCGCTAACTCTAGCTGGTTTTGGGAAAGTGTGATTCCAGTAACTTTGCAACCGTAATTTTCAGCCGCGTGTATTGCGAAGCTGCCCCAGCCGCAGCCAATTTCCAACACATGATCTTCTTTCTTAAGCTGCGCCAGCTGGGCAATCCGGTCAAGTTTGTTACGCTGCGCCTGCTCCAGATCGTCATCCTCAGAAAGGAACAAGCCGCTAGAGTAAGTCATTGTTCGATCGAGAAAGTTCTCGAAAAGCTCGTTGCTTAAATCGTAGTGTGCGTGAATATTGCGTTTACTGCCCGATTTATTATTTCTGTTGAGTGCGTGCCGAAATGATTGAACGGCGCCTGCCAGACGAGCCGTCAGCGGTGTCTTGCGATTCACCACTTCAATGTTTGCAATAAAATGCTTGATCATAAGAGTAAGGTCATCGACTTCGAACTTACCACTTACGTAAGCTTCTCCTAGGCCGATGTCGTGCTGAAGGATTAGATCTCTGAAGAATGAATAGTCCTTAACTTTTATTACCGCTGGTATTGCGAGGGATCGGTCACCGTATTCATGTCGCTCGCCGTTTGGGAGTTCCACGACAATGCGCCCTTTTGTAAATTGAGTTAAGTAACGATTGATTACCTTCCATGATGCTTTTTCCAGCATTTTTGGTTGCCGTAAGTCGAAGGCAAAATCTTCTGTAAGCAGCGGCTTGCGTTGTACCGGTAATTTCTTAAGGTAATGCAACTTTATCGCCTCCAAAATTATTCTAGGAAGAATCAAAACAGTGTTCTTTGCGATGGTGAGAAAAGACTTACAAATATTCTCGGCTGAAAGCTCGGTAAAGCGACCCGTAAGAGTTGCCGTAAAATGGTGATGTCCTTCGCGATTATAGCTGATAACAACTTTAGCATCGCGCTCGGTAACGCGAATGTCGAAATCATATTCGCCGTCTACTTTATTAAAGGGTGACACGTAAAAGCGTTTGCTTAGCTCGCCAGTCTTTAAGCAATACAAGGCTGGACCAGATTGATCTTGCAGCAAGTAAAGAATTTTTTCATCGAACGTATTGCGGACCTCGGCGATGACGGCGACGAGTCGCTTGCAGGAAGAGAAGCAAAAGAAAAAGCTTACAGGATTAAACGCAAATCCCAGAATCTTTGGAGAGGTCAAAAGGTAAACACTGTCGACCTGTTCTTTGAGTCTATGTTCGCAGAGGATTTCGTCGAGTTTTTCA
Organism: Bdellovibrionales bacterium; assembly: GCA_020434585.1. Classification (GTDB taxonomy): domain Bacteria; phylum Bdellovibrionota_C; class UBA2361; order SZUA-149; family JAGRAN01; genus JAGRAN01. The sequence goes on along the minus strand of JAGRAN010000106.1, from coordinate 124 downwards.
GAGATAGGCATGTTTCCGGGGCGTAGGTAGTCTCGGTCGTTGACTGAGAGTGCGCGAATACGGTTGTAACCGAAAAAACGACTGATACGCTCGATCCCCGGCATGTCGTCTAGCGCGAGAAACA
>JAGRAN010000105.1 GCA_020434585.1 Bdellovibrionales bacterium | reverse complement strand
GCGCGTGAGCTGCTTTGCCGGTTGAGCTGTGAGATTTCTATGACGCTTCGTGCGCTGACAAGCTCTCCGCCCTTGCTTATTCTGCCGTTTACTCTGACGGTTTTATTCGAGCAGGCTTCGCGGGCGATTCTGCGGCTAACTCCGGGAAGCACTTCGCCCAGCAGCGCGTCCAAACGCATGCCTCCGACTAGAGTGCTGAAAGATACTGACGGGCTCTCGCTCATTTCCTTGTCAATTTCCCGTAATCTTGCCTTGGCTCAAACCAAATTATAGAGTTAGCAAATTGTGCGAAGTATTGCTGAGGAAAGTAATAATGTCAGAAAGCGCTCGAAAAGTCGTCATTCTTGGTTCAGGTCCGGCCGGTTTAACTGCGGGTATTTACGCTGCACGTGCGAATCTCGAGCCGCTGATTGTCCACGGCCCTCAGCCCGGCGGACAATTGACTACTACGACTGAAGTCGAGAACTACCCCGGCTTTGCCCAAGGGATCATGGGCCCCGAGCTGATGGATGAAATGCGCAAACAAGCTGAGCGCTTCGAAGCCGCGGTGGAACAAAAGCTCGCTACAAAAGTGGATTTGAGTTCCCGTCCGTTTTCAATTTGGTTTGATGACGAAGAGGTAAAAGCAGAAACCCTGATTATCGCCACCGGAGCCACCGCAAGGACTCTTGGCCTGGAGCGAGAATGGGAGTTAATGGGCCACGGCCTCTCGACTTGCGCTACGTGCGACGGCGCGTTTTTTCGCGATGAAGAAATCGTCGTTGTGGGCGGCGGCGACTCTGCCGCTGAGGAAGCCCTGTTTCTCACAAAATTCGGCAAACGAGTTCGACTGATTCACCGCCGCGACGAACTGCGTGCCTCGAAAATCATGGCGCAGCGAGTGCTCGATCACCCCAAGATTGAAGTCGTCTGGAATCACCATCTGGTTCAGCTCGTGGGCGAAAAGCCTCGCGGCATTACCGGCGGTATTCTCGAAAACGTTAACACCGGTGAAAAAACAGAAATCGAGTGCGCCGCTATTTTCTACGCAATCGGCCACACCCCCAATACCGACCTGTTCAAGGGACAGCTCGAGATGGACAGCAACGGCTACTTAATCACTAAGCCCGACAGCACAAAGACAAATGTCGAAGGCGTCTTCGCTTGCGGAGATGTGCAGGACCATGTCTTTCGTCAGGCAATCACTGCCGCCGGCAGCGGCTGCATGGGAGCAATCGAGGCCGAACGCTTTCTAGCCGACCACGAGTAGGCATCGGTCTCGCTCTCAGGCTAGCCAAAAACCATCCAGTAAGGCGGCTAAAATAGTTTAGTTGCCAACATAAGGGATTCTACTGATATCTAACTGCGCGCTCATATGCCGCTAACATTGGTGCTTATATCTGCCATTCCGGAGTTCTTTGCATTGCGGATTGGGTAGATGAAATTGATGCCGCTGAGGCCGAAGGGTGATCCTTCCTGCCTTGGTGGGTCCGCCCATTGTTTTCCCCTGAAACCCTAAAACCCCAGGAAGGTTGGTGAGCTCCTTGACCAGCACGCTAGCGGCACGTCGAACTTCGGCGCGCCCCACTACTCCCGCACCGTCGATTCGACTGGTGCAGCCTCCGCACGAATTCGTGCTCGAGCAGACTGACTCTGTCCCGCCAGAGTATGGCCGGTGGATCGATGCTCGAAAGCGAGGCAGTGCTCAGACCCGTATCATGCACCTCGAACGTCGGCTCAAGCTTCGGCTTCGGCTGAACTGCTGCGTGGAGGGCGGGGTCGGCAACTGTCTCGTCGAGCAGCGGTTCGCAGATGGCAGCGTTCACCGCTACATCTTCGGCGCTGACTGTGTCCGCGCTGTCTACGGCGTGTAGCAGTCGCGAAGCGATCGTCACAATTCTGCTTAGGCAGGATTCGGAGCTAACTGCGAAGAGAGTTCCCTAGGTTTGTTTGGCAGGCCCATCAAACCATTTTAACCCGATGCGGGTGCTTAAGGCTTTTTGCGAAACAAGCCGGTGCAGCCGAACATTCCGTAAAACTCGAAGTACGAGCTACCTAAACCGTCCTGCACAGCGCGTACTACGTCGTAATCCGTGTCATCGGAGTTGTTGTTACGTTTGTCGTTGTAGTCGTGAAACAGACAAAATCCGCCCCGCATTATCAGAGAATTCAGCAAAACGCATACGGGGTGCATTGCGCCGTAGGAATGGGCGTGATCAATAAAGGCGAACGAAAAGGCGCGCCGGGAATTGACCATTTGCTGGCAAAACGAGCCGGCGTCAGAAACTGAGATGTTTACGTTCTTGCTTAGGCCTCGTTCAGCTAGATTGCGCTGAGCCTGTTCGACGCAGCTTGGGTCTAGGTCGACTGATTCGATCTTCTTGCGCCAGCCGCTGTCGCGGTTCGCTTGAGAGAGAATAGAAGTCGACAGACCGAAGGAGGTGCCGAGTTCAAGCACGTCGCCTTTCGCAAAGTAACTCATCTCGTACAGCTTAAGAGCATCTTCCGGACGAAGCGAACCTTCTATGTCGAGCTGTATCTGGGCGCGATAGACCGGGCAGCTAGAGTAATATTCATGCTGCTGGTTGATGTACTCGCCCGGATAATCGAAGGTCTTTCTGAACGGAGGGATAACCTTGCCTAGCCGAGATTGGCGCACAAAGGTGTCATCATTCGTCAGCACCGGCGGCGGGCCGCCGAAGCTCTTCAGTTTTTGGGCAAGCTGACCAAGCATAGTGCTGGATAAATATCACAGTAATTTATGCCTTCCCAAGCTCTGTCTGAAGTTCCCGCGATTCTTAGAAATGTGGGGGGAGCGGTTGTGACCAACGCTCTAGGGATGGTGAGGGATGCCGCGGACGCACAAAGGCGCACCGCGACATCCGCGTGCACCATCCAACCTCTTGCTTACGCAGCATGGGCCTCGCTCCTCAACTTCATCATCGCGTGAAGCTGCGCCACCCCAGGGATCCCCACGAAACACTTCTCCGGGCGGCGCTTGCGCCAAATGCCCAGGAGCCGGTTTTTCTTCTCCATGGAAGAGTCCGGATAGCAGACGAACGTCTCGTGACCGATTCTGCGCAGCAGTTCGGCCTCGAGCATCAAAGCCCAGATGAAGAGAGGGCTTCGTTTGTGGATTTCAACCACGATGGGCATCCGTTTGCCGAATCGCTTCAGCGCACGGAGCCAGCGGAGCCAGCCGCATAGCCAGTTGTGTCGGAAGGTAAGATCGGGAAGCGTGTACATCAGAACAGGAAGTCCATCCTCCTCTGAAGGCACAAGCTGTCCCTTTCCTTCCCTTGCCGCAATCACAATGGTGTATGCGTAGGCGTTCCCGACGAGCATGTTAGGCGCGTTCATTTTGGTACTCCTTATTCAGGCGCCGTGAATGGGTCGGAACAAACCGTAGACTACGAAACTCTATAGACCGTCTCCCCGCGAGAGTTTCGCAGAACAATGCTGCGGAATTCTGACGAAGAGGCCGCGCGGGCTTTTACCCGTAGAGCAATGTCACTCAAATATATTTTGAGGTATCTCCACTACGGTATTCAACTTACGCCCGCAAAAAAGCCAAGCAAAGGAGAAAGATATTTTTTGTTGGTTAGTATTAAATGATTAGCTCAAACGAAGCGGCTGATGATTGGCTAACATTCGGATAAGGCTTCGACTTGCTCGCCGAGTGAAATAGAAAGCTTCTCGTCCGCTTTTGCCTTATTGCAGGAGATTTCTAGGAAGCTCGAACTACCGACCAATGCCGCAGCGCCGTCAATTTCCGCATATGAGCTAACAAGCGGGAGCTCAAGCCCTCCAATGTTAACCTTAGCTGGCGGCGTTTCGCCCACAACTATATTACTTATTGCGTTGCCGAATCGGTCAATTCTGACCACGCTGCCACCCACCGCTTCGCCGCTAAAGCGAACAATTCTGCACTTGGGAAGCGCCACAAGGTCCCTCAGCTCGAGCTGCGACCCCAGATCTTTCGGGTCGCCTCCACCTGCAACAAAAACAGCAGTTGGAGCAAATACATCGCGACCGTCAAAAGTGCTCGAGTGCTTCTTTCGCTCAGCTAGCAATTCCAAGCTGCTGATCTCCCAAGCACATTCGATTTGCTCTTCGGATAAGAGCACTGACAGCAGCCCGTTGTCCGGAGCAATTACAAACGAATCGCCGTGATGCTTGAGCCGTGCAAGTATCCGGCGCCGGTCGCTCCCAACTCCTGGGTCAACAACGGCGACGTGAATCGTCCCAGCTGGAAATTGAGAATACGATTCAAACAAAACGAACGCGGCTTCTTGGATATCGTGCGGACGAATATCGTGGGTGATGTCGACAATCTGACAGCGTAGCTCTGTGCCGCGAAGCAGCACTGCTTTCATCTGGGCAACATACGAGTCGGTCGTCCCGAAATCCGTAAGCAGCGTAAAGAGTTTAGGGGAAAGCATGTCGCTCCAAAAAACAAAGGGCCGTGCGAACTCCAAGCGGCGTCCGCACAGCCCAATCGCTGCGGCTAAGCAGCGGCGCTATTACTAAAGAAGCAGTAGACTAGAAAATGCCTACGAGCTTCAGTGAAATAACGAGCGCGTAAATAACGAGCGACTCGATCAGAACCAGACCGAGAAGCATCGGTGTGAACATTTGACCAGCTGCGCCGGGGTTGCGTCCGATGCCGTCAAGAGCAGCCGAGCAGGCTTTACCTTGACCGAGCGCGCCGCCGATAGCAGCAAGACCGATTGCCATTCCAGCGCCAATGCCGTCCAATGCTCCCATGCTTGCTGCGCCTTCAGACGCAAACGCTGCGCCAGGAATCAGCACGGCCACTGCCAACCAAGAAATGTAGTTTAATACTCGCATGTTTCCTCTCCCTTTAATTACAACAAAGTGTCGCAAATAATTATTAGTACTAGCCTTTAGTGGTCTTCGTCGTGCGCTACGGCAAAACGAATGTAGATCATGGTGAGCAGGGTAAAGACAAACGCCTGCATGAGGCACACGAAGGTGCCAAGTCCGTAAAAGATGACTGGAAAAACATATTTGGTCAGGTCTGTAAAGACTGCCAAGACGATGTGGTCACCGGTCATGTTTCCGAAAAGACGGAGGCTAAGAGAAATTGGCCGCACGATGTGACTGATTATTTCAATCACGAGCAGCAGAGGAGCAATCCACCAAATTGGACCAAGGAGGTGCTTGAAGTAAGCGACTGCTCCAACTTCCCGGATGCCCCAGTAGTTATAGAGAACAAAAACAACCAAAGCTATGCCTAAATTGAACAGGATGCTGTCCGTTGGCATGCTAAAGCCTGGGATGAGTCCAAGCAGGTTAGAGAAAAGGATATATATAAATATAGTCCCGACGAAGGGCAGGTACTTGCGGTTCTCTTTACCCATTACATTGTCGCCGAGGGAGATTAGGAAACCGACCATCAACTCAAAGAAATTGACTAAGCTGAGGCGAGAATCTGGAACTATTGGATTTTCTTTCTTTTTTAGGGCGGCGTTCGCTGCCAATCCGGCTGCAGTAATCAAGCCGCCAACCAATACAGCCGAAGCCAGGGTTTCGTTTGTCCCTGCGCCAGCTAATTTCTCAAGAAAGACGAGCCCGTGTCCGCTTGCCATAATTACAAGTAATAAGGTCTGTTAATCGTTAGTTAGCAAACTATTAGGGCGAAATTGTTATGCTTTTTACATGCCTCTTGCCGCGCCCTGCCCCAGAGGTCACCTCTTGTTATAAGAAATGAGAAGAATGAGCAAGGTTCCTCCAAGCACATAAGCTGTCACTCCCATCAGGGTCGGAACAACAAGCGCCCCGTTCGACTTAAATACGATCGCAAAAATGAAGACGAGCGCGACCAGCTTGGTGCTCAACAAAAAGATTAACGCGGGTGAATGAGTTTTTTCTTCAGCAGTTGATCTTCTAACGGCATCGGCAATAAGATTCGTTACTATGATTTTCCATAACCGATAGTTGAGCGCTGCAATCACTACGCCGATTGCAACTCCAACGGTCGTCACAAAGTTGTCCGAATTAAAAACGTCGTACAGCATAGCAAATAGGCACGCGGCAGCTCCGGCGCCCAAGTATACACGTTCGTTTGATCCTGCTTCTGTAGCGGTTTGAGAGTCGTTATGAGTCTCTAAGTTTTTCCGATCGTACTTCATCTTGTTCGTTGTTAGGAATTAGCGAACGAAACTTAACTTTTTGAAAATTTTTTTTATCCACACATGCAACCGAAATTGTTTAAGCTTCCGGTTTAAGTCGACTCAACTTCGCCCCCGATGGTTTGAAATCGATTACTCGAAAGAGTAATAACTCAGGACCAACTTCGTTGCACTTCTTCGGTTCAACGATTCAGGAAACGATTCTTTATAACCATTTTTGGTTGTAGCAATTGGGAGATAACTTGGGTGACGTTT
>JAGRAN010000104.1:10214-23063 GCA_020434585.1 Bdellovibrionales bacterium | reverse complement strand
CGGCGCATGCCGGCAGATTCAGCGACACTGCCTGGGAGCACGTTCGAGACGACTACACCACTTGTGTCGTCAATGCCTAAGCTCTTGGCAATGTCTGGTGTCAAATCCTGGACTGACAATCCGAGTTTCTCCTGCTCGCTTTGCGTGTCCTCGGGAACCGCCTTGTCTTCTTCGAGTTCCTTAATTTTGACCTTCAGAGTCTTCTTTTTGCCGGCCCGGATCACCTCAAGGTCAACGACTTTGTTAATCGGTGTTTCTGCAACCATGATCGGCAAGTCGTCGTTCTCCTCAACGTCACGACCGTCATAACTCATAATCACATCACCGCGTTTAACACCGGCCGTTGCAGCCGGGCTGTCCGGCATAACATCTGCCACAAGCGCACCACTGGCTTTTTCGAGCTTCATTGCTTCAGCGACGTCTTCAGAAACAGGCTGAATCAAAACACCGAGCCAGCCACGCACAACTTTGCCTTTGTCGTGAAGTTGATCGATTACGTGCCGAACCATCTCTATCGGAATAGCAAAGCCGATACCGATGTTGAAACCGGTCGAGCCCATTGCTCCGGGGCTGTAAATCGCTGTGTTCACACCGACGACTTCACCCTTCGCATTAAACAGCGGTCCTCCGGAGTTGCCTGGGTTAATGCTGGCGTCTGTTTGAATAAAGTCATCATACGGCCCTCCTCCCGGCACTTTGCGCGAGGTAGCGGATACGATCCCAACAGTAACGGTATGGCCTAAACGAAACGGGTTTCCGATTGCGATCACCCAGTCGCCTGGACGCAGAGCATCTGAATTGCCGACGACCACAGCATCCAGCGGGTGATCCGCGTCTACTTTTATCAAAGCTAGATCTGACTTGCGGTCCTTACCGATTACCTTCCCGAGGTATTGTTTCTTGTCGTCTTTAAAGGTCACCATGATTTTTGTTGCACGATCGACGACATGATTGTTGGTGACGATAAGACCGTCAGGGTGAATAACGAATCCGCTGCCGAGACTGTGCGTCTTGAATGAGCGTTGCCCATTACCTCCCTGCGGCGGAACTTGAAAGAAAAAATCAAACGGTGAGTTATACTGACGCTGCGAGCCAAAAGGTGAGCCTGACTGGCCTAACTGCTCGGTTCCTTCGGTAGAAATATTCACAACTGCCTTACCGAGCTCTTCGATCACTGGTGCGAAGCTCGGCAGATTTAACTCAAGTTTCGGCGGATTCTGCTTCGCCTCAACCCAGATACTATTTCCTGCGGCAGTAACCTGTTCAGCCCATAAGCTGAAAAAACCTGCGACAACCGTAAACGCTGCCAAAACAAAAATCATAGAACTTCGTCTGCGCATGATTTTCTCCTATTACTGTGCCTTCTGCTAACTTTGCTGTACTACGTGCACGAACGCCATTCGCACACTCGCCAGAACTTCCTTCAGGAGCTTATCTTCCTCCTGGGTTAAATTACCGATCGTCTTTGCTTCTAAGACTCCCAAAACATCGATTGTTTGCTTAGCCGCTTCGACTTGCATTACGACCTGACCGGTCTCAGGATGAGGGACTTCGCCCAGCATGACCATCACTTGGGTGGCGAGTCCGATTACGAAGGAAGAAAAATTCACCTCAGGTTGGCCATCTGCTTCAGCACCGGCCTCTGCGCCTGCAGCGCGTACGCTCTTGAGCACCTCGTGGAGCAACTGCTCTTCGTGCCCCTGCAGATTTCCCTTTGTTTTTAGTTCGAGCAGGCCCAAAATATCAATCGTCTGTTTCGCGGCAGCCAGCTGTTTATGCTCTAACTTTCTGCCAGTCTCCGGATGGGGAATTTCGCCAAGCAGCACCAGAACCTGAGTCGCAAGTCCTACGAGGAACGACGAGAAATCTACCTCTGCGCTAACTTCACCCTGCTGCGCTTCGGCCTTTTCTCGCTCAGACTGCCGGGAGGCTCTTCGTTCCTCCTCTTCGCCAGCGGTATCCTCGCGAAGTGTCCCATCCGCTCTAAACCGACGTCTGTCCTTTACTTTAAATTCATCTTGTTCGTTTTCGGACATACAGCTGGGCTCCTGGTTTGCGGGCCGAAGACTGCTAGAAATTATACAGATTATCGAAGATTGACAAACTATTCCCGCCACTTCCGCACCAGGTTATGGCTAAGAATTAATCACTTGGTTGCTGAAAAGCGTCGATCTATTCTTCGCACCGAGCTAATCTGACTGAAGCAAAACCTGAGTAAGTACACGAGTGAATCTAAAACTGACCATCCTGGGTTCTGGAACTTCCACTGGGGTCCCAATTCCGGGCTGCACCTGCCGCGTTTGCCTTTCGAGCGATCCTCGAGACAATCGCCTGCGAACGTCCGCTTTTATCGAAACAACAAACCCTGGTTCCTCAGCTAAGCTCCTAATCGATGCTGGACCCGATATGCGTCAGCAAGCGCTTCGCGCCGGCATAACCGCCGTATCAGCAGTTCTAGTTACTCACACCCACGCTGACCATATCTTCGGCATAGACGATTTGCGCAGCTTTAATTTCACCTCGCGCGCCCCTGTCCCCCTGTTTGCAACACCCGCAAGTATCGCTGAAATCAAGCGTTTTTTTCACTACATCTTTGAGCCTGACCAAGATTATCTTGGTTCGCGCCCTCCCCAGCTAAACATCGAGCAAATCTCTCCAGGAAGGGCCTTTTCAGTAGCAGGCGTATCAATCATCCCGCTACCCGTTATGCACGGGCACATGGAAGTCATGGGCTTTCGAGTCGGCAATCTGGCTTACATTACAGACTGTTCCTCGATCCCTCAGAGCACTGTCGACCTGCTTTCGGGTCTTAAAGTCTTGGTCCTGGATGGCCTACGTGAGCGCGAACATCCAACGCACCTGAACCATGAGATGGCTCTGCGCGAAATTGAGCGAATCGCTCCAGAAAAGGCCTACCTAACACACATCACGCACGAAGTGCTGCACGAGGAATCAAACCAAAAACTACGTGAAGCCACAGCGGGCCAAGTGGAGCTCGCTTACGACGGCCTAGTGATTGAGGCATAAAAAAAGCCGGGAAGAACCCGGCTTTTTGCTAAACAGGATTTGGCTTACGCCGCGGCCTGGCACATGCCGTGAATTTCTTCTTTAACGACATCTTCCGGGCGGGACTTGGCGATAGAGATCTCCTTTACCAGCAGACTCTTTGCTGAATCGAGCATTTTGCGCTCGCCGTAAGACAGTTCTTTATCTACCTGAAGAACGGACAGATCACGGATTACTTCGGCGATTTCAAATACCGAACCAGTTTTAAGCTTCTGGGTATACTCGCGCTGACGGCGGTTCCAAGTTTGCTTATCAACTGTTACGTCACGGTCTTTTAGAATCTTGTAGACTTTTTCAATTGTTTTGGAATCAACAACCTTGCGCAGGCCAACCGATTCGATTTGGTTGGTTGCAACGTTGTGCTTGAAGCCTTTGTCGAGTGCGATTACGTAAAACTGCTGTTCAAAGGTAGCGACGCTCTTCGTCTCAATCCCCTCAATAAGACCAACTCCAAACGGCGGACACACAACTTTATCGCCAACTTTAAACGTTTGCTTCGCCAAGGTGATTCTCCTTTTAAACAAGAATACGTAGATGCGAGAGCGTTTTTTGACTCTCGAGCAAGGTTCCGCAGTCTACCGCACTTGACCTATTTGGTCAAATGTCTTATCGCGGTGTTTTCAGGGTTTTGCGCGCTTTATTAAGCTTACAGTACATTACTACAGCATCTTCGCCGGTATCGGCATAATAGCTCTTGCGAAGGCCAATTCGCGTAAAACCAAGCTCCTCATACAATGCAAATGCTGCAGTATTGCTTCCCCGAACCTCGAGAAATGCAGATTCTGCAGACAAAGCGGCTGCACGTTTAAACAAAGCCGACATGAGTTCTGTCGCAAGCCCTTTGCGCCGATAAGCATGTTCAACTGAAATATTTAAAATGTGAAGTTCATCTTCGACTAGTCGCGCAAAAACCTGTGCGCAAAGGAAACCATCCTGCTCAAGCCCAAGCGCTAGATGCTTCGCGTCACCACTTAATTCAGCTTTAACCGAAGCCTCGCTCCACGGAGATGGAAAATTTCGGCGTTCGTGGCGCAAACAGCGATCCAAATCCGCAGCGCCAAGTTCGACAAGATTCATCTCAACTTCTTAAGGCAAACGCGCTTGATTCAACGCTGGAAATTACTCCGTCTTGAATCTGCTTCAACTCGTCGCCGCTGAGCGTTCTATCTTCAGCGCCTAAGAACAACTTGATTGAGACACTCTTCTCGTTATCCTTCAGCGGAGCGCCCTGATAAAGGGACAGCAGCTCGATTCTTCTTAAGAGGCTCACATCGACACAGCCTCTAACGAGTTTCTCAAGCTTGCTGTACGAGCTGCGCTCAGGCATCACTACTGATATTTCGAAGAAAGAATCAGGATATTTTGGGATAGGTGTAAATTCGTCGTTTTTGGCACGAACACTTAGCGCCTGTTCAAGATCGAGTTCCGCAACTACCGCGCGGCTATGCACGTTATCAAGCATATCGGAGCGCACCTCTGCAATCACTCCGATATTCTTACCTCCAACACTAACGAGAGCTCTGCGAACAGGGTGCATCCATCCCCGCGCATCCTGCCAAAGGGCCGCAGAGGAAATCTTCGGGGCAGAAGAGAATGCCTGGACCTCTATTTCTACGCCCAAAGTGCCCCACAGCAAGTCCCTTAACTCGTTGCGGAGCGAGTACCAACCTGCCCCACCGCTAACTCCAGGCCGAAGCATCGCAGATTCAGCCTCCTCATCTCTCGGACAGGCCAGCGCAAGGGCTAAGAGGCGCCGCTCAAAAGTCGGCGATTTTGCTGGGTCAACCGGCGGGTAGCCTTCAGCAGCTTTTGACTCGTAAGTGCGCCCAAACTCGAACAATCCAAACCGGTCGAAGAACCGGCTGTTTCTCTCCACGGCACCAAGCATCCCGGGCACAAGAGAGCTGCGCATCACGTCGTGTTCACTACTAATAGGATTTCGAAGCTGAATTAGATTGTCGCTAGAGTAACCAAGGCGCTCGGCGGCTTCCTGACCCATAAAAGAATAGAGCGACACTTCGTAAAATCCGTTTGCCGCCAGTCGGTCTCGCAGTGCATGTTCGAATTCTCGCAGCGGGTCAATTATTGGAGCTGTCGAACTGATCAACGGAGCCTGCTCTGGAATGTTTTCGTAACCGTAGATTCTGCCAACTTCCTCAACCAGATCTTCCGCGATTGAGATATCCCTAGTCGCCCGGAAATACGGCACGCCCACATTGAACTCACCTGCACTAGCGCCTGGCTGCATCTCAAATCGAAGCGCAGTTAAGATTGATGATATCTTTTCGTCAGGCAAATCTGCTCCGAGACGCTCCCGCACAAACTCAAGGTTTAGCGGTACTTGAATTGACGCGGGGCGCTCCACGAAGGTGTCTACGACCTGGGCAGCTGGCTTAGCAGATGGCAAAACCTGTCCCAGAATCTCTACGTAGCGCTGCAGGGCTAGCGGCACAGAGTACGCTGACTGGCTCTTCTCAAAGCGATTGGACGCGTCCGTGCGCAGGGCATAGCGTTTTGCAGTTTTTCTGACCATAACCGGGTCAAAATTTGCACTTTCAAGAATCAGGCGACTGGTACTTTCTTTGACAGCGCTCTCCATTCCGCCAATCACGCCGCCCAAGGCAACTGGACCAGATGCGTCTGCAATCACGATATCTTCAGCATCAAGAGTGCGTTCAATTTCGTCTAAACCGACAAAAGCCTCACCACTTCGCGCTTTGCGGGCCCAAAGCAGACCGTCTTTAACCATCTCTGCATCGTAAGCGTGATTGGGCTGACCCACGTCGTGCATCACGTAGTTTGATAGGTCGACGAGAATGTTTCGCACACCAGCGCCGACCGCATACAGGCGCCGCCTTAGCCATAAGGGTGATTCTGCTGTGCTAACCCCGTCAATCTCAAGCGCAGCGAAACGACGGCAGCCGCAGCCAGGCTCAATCTTGACCTGCGTGCGGGCTTTACCGTTTCCAAGTTCAGCGAGGAGTTTGGCACCATCAACACTGTCGTCCGCCCAGCGGTCGACGCGGCGAATAAGTTCAGCGCCTGTAACCGCTGCAATTTCTCGCGCAAAACCAGCGTGGCACCACAAATCTGGACGATGGGTGACAGACTTATTGTCAATTTCAATTACCGCGTCTGAACCCCCGACAAACTTTGCAAGCGGCTCACCTGCCTTCGCTGAATCATCCAGCAGCAATACGCCTTCATGCATGCCGCTCAGCTGTAAATCAGCTTCAGAGGCCAGGACACCTACACTCTGAAATCCGCTGACTTCACGAATTTCTACTTCGACTGCCTTCTCCGAACCGCCGGGATATATGAGCCCACCGGGAGCAAGGTATGCAGCCTTGCGGCCTTGGGCGCCCTTTACGTTAGGAGCGCCGCATACGACATCGAATCGATCCTTCCCATCACTGACCGTGACAATTGATAAGTTGTCTTTGTCAGGGTGAGGCTCAACTTTCAGCAGCTCGACCACAACCGCCTTGTCGACCGGAGCTGCGATCACTTCATACGCATCCACTTCGGCGACGCGGGTCGTGATGACTTCAGCGAACTCTTGGCCTTTGAGACCATCAAATCGGACGTAATCTTCGAGCCAGCTTCTTGAAATCTTCACGCTGCCCCCTACCTAAACTGCTTGGCAAAGCGAAGGTCGCCGCTCTGCAAATGGCGGATGTCATCAATCTGAAAGCGTGACATCACTAGTCTGCTAAGACCCAACCCGAAGGCAAATCCATTCCACTCGCTGGAATCGATGCCACCGAACTCGAGAACTTTGGGATGAACAAGCCCGCACGGCAGCAGCTCCAGCCATCGACCCTGAAACCAAATGTCCAGCTCGAAACCCGGCTCGACGAACGGAAAATATCCAGGACGCAGGCGTATCTTTTGTTCGCCTCCAAAAATCTCACGCAGCAGCGTGCGCATGAAGTAAATCAAATGACCGACTGTTACGTGTCGGTCTATCATCATGCCTTCCATTTGATAAAAAGTGTGTTCGTGCGATGCATCCAGGCGCTCGTAGCGAAAACAGCGCCCAGGAGCAACTATTCGCAGCGGCGGTTTCATGCGCTGAAGCGAACGAACTTGGATTGACGAAGTATGCGTTCGCAGGAGGTGTCCGCAGGTCGTAAAGAAAGTGTCCTGCATGTCTCGAGCTGGATGCGTATCCGGAATATTTAGAGCCTCGAAGTTGCAATAGTCGGTTTCAACTTCCGGGCCGTCGACGACCGTAAAGCCCAGGCCGCGAAAGATGTGTTCTAGTTCCCGCTGGACTCGTGTGAGTGGATGGAGTCCGCCGTTATCTGCCAGCGCGATTCGCGAATGAACAGGCAAACTGACGTCAATCCATTCTCGCTCAAGGGCCTGGTCAAGCTTCGCACTCGACAGTGCCTTACGGCGAAGTTCAATTGCGCCGTCTAGCTCGCCTTTAAGTTGATTTACAAGCGAGCCAAGCTCTTTTCTTAGCTCAGGGTCAACTCCGCCTAAACCTTTAAGGATTTGGGTTAACGAGCCTTTCTTACCGAGCAGTTCTCGGCGGGCGTTGTCGAGTTCTTCTATGGTGGCTGCTGCCTCGACAGAGGCAAGGCTAGTGCGTCGAAGATCTTCTACCGTTTCCTTGGTCACAGCACCGCTAGCTATGTGATTGGAGATGTATTAAGCGCTCAATCCTTCTCGAGCGACATCGGCAATAGCTGCAAAGGCTTCCGGTGAAGTCGCACCCAGGTCTGCGAGAGCTTTTCGATCTAACTCAACTCCGGCATTTCGAAGTCCATACATAAATTGAGAATAGCTCATATCGTGCAGACGGGCAGCAGCCTGAATTCGTGAAATCCAGAGCTTGCGGAAGTGGCGCTTGCGCTGCTTGCGGTCACGGTAGGCGTAGCACATCGCCTTTTCGACGCGCTGAGTCGCCTGGCGAATAGTGTTTTTGGAGCGTCCGCGAAAGCCTTTCGCCCGCTTAAAAATCCGATTTCGGCGCTTTCTCGCTTTCGTTCCGCGTTTTACTCTCATCGTCTGACCTCGTGAAATTTACAATCAGCTTAGTACGGCAGCAGACGCTCGACTAAGCCGCGATCGGCTTCGACAACCGATGCAGGTTTTCTCAGGCGTCGCTTACGGCCGGTAGTCATCTTGGAAAGGATGTGGCGGCGATAAGCAGAACCGCGTTTAATTCGCGTTCCGCCGGTCTTCTTAAAGCGCTTCGCAGCACCTCGATTTGTCTTCATCTTAGGCATGATAAATCAGCCCCTAAGCTTGCCGACCTAAGTCAGCGCAAAAACATACATTTATACTCAGTAGCGTTTAAGGGAGCGGACTATATCATCAAAACCTAGCAATGGCTAGCTGATTAACTAGGTTTTGTAGCCGCAGCCTACGGGCATTTACCAAAGCCTGGAGCATCTGTCATCCAAGGTTTGCGGCCTCTTGCAACTATCCCAAACATCTGGTCTTCTATCGAGTCAAATAACCACAGTTATTGGCGGTTTTTTAGGCGCGTAGCTCAGTGGGAGAGCACCTGCTTGACGTGCAGGGGGTCGACAGTTCAATCCTGTCCGCGCCTACCAATTTGCTGTCGACGCAGCATCAACATAACGCCAAACCACCCTGCCCGATCGCATTCGAGCCGCAGTGATGAACGACGCAACTTCAAGTAATCAACCCTATGTTGTCTTCGGCGGAACATTCGATCCGATCCACTCCGGACATGTAAGTGCAATTCGATTACTGCTGGAAAAATTTTGCCGTGTAGTTATTGCGCCCACAGCACAGAACCCTTGGAAAAATGCCCCCCATGCAACTTTGAAACAGCGCATCGAGATGCTGGACCTGGTTCTTAAAGCAGAGAAGATAGATTGCTCGCACAATCCTGCCGAGTCCTCTGTTTGGCTCTGCACTGAGCCCTACGTCTACGCCAAAGACTTTGTCAGATTTTGTCAGCAGCATTTAACCGGTGAGCTGCACTGGGCTGTTGGCGAAGACAGCAAGGACTCTGTTTCGAGCTGGAAGGGATGGGAAGCTCTAAACATTCCAATTGTTGTCGTGCCGATCCGCATCGAAGTGCATTCAAATGACATTCGCCAGGGCGACAAAGCGGTCCATCCAGCTCTGTCTAGCTACATAGGAGCTGCAGGGCTCTACCCCCGCAAGAATGGGTCTTAGCTCGGCAGGGATCTCCTGCCAAGGCAGCGGTTTTTCTCAAGATCTTAACATGACGTGCTTTTTCCCTGTCAGCCGACAAGCAGATCTCTGGTAAGGTGACTCGGTAAATCGGTCGATTAAGGTACTGAGCGTTTACCATCCCGGAGCAAATTGATGGGGCTGTTTGAAGCCTTCAAACGAGAGAAAAAGAAGACCGTCAGCCCGACGACGCTGGCTACGGAACTGCGCATCAAAAATATCCTAGGAATCCAAAACTTGGATTCTATGCCGGCGCAGGCTGCTCGAGCATTTCAGATCGCGAGTGACCCGAAAGCGAAAACCTCAGATTTCGTCACTGTCATCGAATCTGATGAAGCGCTTAGTTCCAGAATCATCCGGGTCGCCAATTCCGTTTATTTTCAACGCGGCGCTCCAGCAACTGAAATCGAAAAGGCTGTAGCGCAAATCGGTCTAGACGAACTTCGCGGCCTGCTTAGCGCTACTATGCTCAAGAGCCTGCTTAAATCAAAAACCGACGCACGCAAGCAGATCTGGGCGAACGCTGTCGGCACCGCCATGGTCGCATCGAGCATCACGAAATATGCACAAGGCATAAGTTCAGGACAGGCTTTTCTATGCGGACTAATTCACGATGTCGGCAAGTTGATTATGTTGATGCGCAATCAAAAGCTTTATCAGCAAGTAATGGTCCAAGCTGCCTCAGGTAACGACGATTTCTGTACTATTGAAGAACGGCTCTTTGAAATCAATCATGTTGAGGTCGGACAATGGGTGGCGGAGCGCTGGAAATTTCCTCCCGCAGCAATCGAAGCTATTGCAGGGCATCACAACTCGTGGCCGAGCAGTGTAGGTTTGCTGCAACGCGGCTCCGAACCCGCACTGCTGACCAAAATCGCTGACTTATTGGCCCACGCCGCCGGCCTCGGTCACCCAAGCAGCTACAAAGGCTTTCAAGACCGCTGTAAAATGTCGGTGGAACGCTGTCGCAAAGAATTAGGAATTTCACAGGACGAGATGAATAACTTGCTCGAACAATGCAGAATGGAGTTTGATCAGCTCTACTCCCTCTATGAGGAGGACGTGTAGATGGAAACGCCCGAGCAAGAAATCGAAACCGCTGAAGTAATCGAAATCATCGACGACGAGGAACTGGCTCATCCAGCTCTAGACAGTGCACGCGCAGTCCTTAATCCCGTTTTGAAAAGCCCCCTGCTGTTTTGCCTCGCATTTGCGATAATTGCGATTTACACGTTTCTGTTGGCGATGAATGCAAGCGGCGCGGTCGATAGCTCCTCATTTCTTAAGCTGCTGTTGTTTGCCATTTTCAGTTTCATGCTTGGCGTTTCGTGCACACTGTATGTAATCAAGCGCTGCATTCATCACGCCCGCGAACATCTGGCAAACCTCGACGAGCATTTAGACGAAGCTAGCGACCCCCGTCACGCAGGCGAAGCGCACCTCCCCGCAGAAGCTGCTGCTACCGGCCTGACTGATTTTGACGATTTAATTCATCAAATGCGAAGGACGATTACTCACCTACTCCAGTCCCTTGCTGGTCTTGGCGATGAGGTTCACGACTTTGTTGAACGCTACGAACTGCTTACCAACAACCTTTCGGCAGCGGTTATTATCCGCCGCCCGGAACAAGATGTAATGTTCTGCAGCCCATACACTGAGGTGCTTACCGGTTACTCCCTGGACGAAATATATCAAGGCGGGACAGACTTTCTAGATGAACTCGTCCTCGATGAAGATCGCGCTCGCTATCAGCGTGCGAAGCAAATTTGCGAACTTGGCGAGGACATCGCTGTGCGTTACCAGATTCGCCATCGAAGCGGCATTACCCTCTGGATCGAAACGCACTTGGTTCCAGTATTTGGTGAGCACGCTGAGGTTGAATCAATTCTTAGCGTATCAATCGACGTGACCACTTCCGTGCGCTACCAGCAGCGAATAGAAGAGCAAAATCGCGACTTAAACGACTTCACCTACATGGTTTCTCACGACCTCAAAGCCCCGATTTTCACGATCAAGGGAATGGCCGCATTGATCCTAGAAGACTTCGGCGCACAGCTCGACGCCGAAGGGCAAGAGTCTCTAAATCACATCGTCAGTGCAGCAGATCGCCTCGAAAAACTGATTAAGAGCGTAATCGAGTATTCACAGCTCTCGACCAAAGATATAGAAACTAAGGAAATCGATCTTGATATCGTAATCGCCAACGTTCTTGCGGACCTCAAGCAGCAGATCAAAGATTCCGATGCGCAGATTACAGTGCCCGAAGATTTGCCAGTTGTAATCGGCGACGAGCTGCGCCTCTATCAGGTTTTTTCCAACTTACTTGGCAATGCGCTTAAATACCGGGATCGCACTCGTGTGCCAGAAATTTCCCTCGCCGTACGTCATCAGACTGAGGAAGAACTCGTTGTCGACGTAATTGACAACGGCCTAGGTATCCCGGAAGAGAAAATTGACGACGTTTTTCGCCCGTACCACCGCGCACACGGCAATGAAATCGAAGGCAGCGGCGTCGGCTTGGCTTGCGTGAAGAAAATTCTCGACCGCATCGGTGGAGCCGTCGTCGTAGACAGCACAGAGGGCACAGGTAGCGTATTTACAGTAAAACTTCGCCGTCCCGCAGCTCAGGCTGAGCCGCAGGAAGAAACTGGTACAGCTCGCTTTGACGCGACAACTCCGCTTTCATCTTTGTAGGTTGTATTATGATTTTCCTTCTCGACGACGACAAGGCGCACCGGAGTCTAATTCGCCGAGCCGTGCTGAAGGCTGGCATTGAAATCCCCTTTCTTGAAGCAGGCAGTATTTCTGAAGCAAAACGCATTCTTTTTGCGGAACAAAAGGATAAGCTCCCTGCCCTATCACTTGCCGTTGTCGACCTTAACTTAGGTGATGGTAGAGGTACGGAAATCGTCTCACTGCTTCGCGCCTCTGACAGCTATAAGCATATTCGCATAATAGTGCTCTCAACTTCCCAGATGGAAGAGGATGTGACGGAAAGCCGCGAAGCTGGTGCCGACGCCTACATGACGAAGGCGAGCGATCTCCTGCAGTTTAGAAAAGAAATTGGCGAAGCAGTTTCAAATTGGTTGGAAAACCCGCGCACTGAATAACCTATGGAGCAGTCACTTATCACTCCGCCGCGCCTCCGGCTTCCTTCGCCACGGGTGTTAATCTATCCGGGAAAAATATTCGAAAAATATCTACCTAAACGCAGCCGTAAGTCCGCCGAGTCTCTCCGCTCGCTTCCCGGCTCCCTCACTATTCTCGACCTAGGCGGCTGTACGGCAATCGGCCCTGCCGCCGGGGCTCCGCTCGCAGCCATGGTTAGCGAAGCGGCAATCGCATCGGGCGCCGAGGAAATCCTCTTTATTGGTGCTGCGGGAGCTTTAGCACTTGAGAGTAGCGAACTTACCCTCGGACAACTATGCGTTGCTGAGCGCTGGTTAACTGATTCTTCACTTCCAGCAAGTTACGAAATAGAGAACGGGTCCAAGGTTCCTAGCTCCGAATTGGGTGAAAGACTTGTCGACTCGCTTACAAAAATTACTGCGTCGGCACCTGCGAAAATCTGTCTGTACAGCACGGATGCTCCTTTCCGAG
>JAGRAN010000104.1:0-10009 GCA_020434585.1 Bdellovibrionales bacterium | reverse complement strand
GCAGTCAGCTGTCTTTAGCCTGGCGTTCCTGCGCCGTTTCAACGACATCACCGAAGAAATCACCAATTTTGCGCAGCAATTCTTTAGTGATTGCGCCGTATTCGTAAAGCACCGCCTTCCTGCCTCGTCCGCTCGACCACCAATGGTCAAATCCCGGCTGAGCCGAAGCAACAGTCACTTGAGTAATTCCGGGCACGACTCGACGCCAAATCATTCTTGCACGACGTGTATGACTAGCCGAGGTCACAAGGAGAACTCGCGTCCATTCCTGCTGCACCGCATATCTACCGACTGCAGCTAGCTCGTGCGCCGTATCGTACGCCTCAGGCGAGTCGACAACGACGATGTCCTCCCGCGGAACTCCAAGACTTTGAAGCCCCATTAGGTTTGCGTCAGAGCTTTGCGGCCAACGGAAGCCGGAGGGAACTGTGTCGAGTTGATTTCGCAAATCCTCGCCAGAGGCCATCACCAGCTTAGGTGCAAAACCGGCCGCGTAAAGCTCGGCGGCCTTAATTGTACGAGCAGGAGTGCCGGGATTAAGTAGGATCACTATCGCGTCAGCGTGCTGAGGTTCGTCATCGACAACGAGCGCAGACGAAAGAAGTCCAAGTGTGTACTGCGGAACTGCAAACATCACAGCAGCACAAACGATCAATAGCAGCAAAGTGCCGATAATGCCGCCGCGCTCAGCTTCACCCAAGGTTTGCTTAACTGAAATATTTTCCATGACGCATTCTTTACGTACCTCGCTCGGTGGTAAAGCGCTATTCTTACCTGGCACGAGCTTTGCGTAATAGATCGCGTCAACTGGCCTTCAGCACAGGCCATGAATTACGGAGGAAACCTATGGAGATAGGTAAGACACAGGAAGTAAGCACTGCGGCAGAGACCCAAGCTGCTGCAATTACTCAGGAAAGCACGAACAATGCTTCCTCGACCCAATCGTCGGTTAGCGGGGATTTTCGCGACTCCCTGCTTAAAGTGCTTGGTATGTCTGAGGCAGATACGATCAACGAAGAGGAACTTTTTGCCGGCGTGATCGAGCAGCGCCTAGCTGATATCGACGAGAATGCAGCTTCAGCCTACCGCGAAGCTAAAGAACGTTTCATGAAAGAAATGGCGCGCTCCGACGGAATTGTTCCTGTTGAGGACGCTGCAAATGCGGCTTTAGATAGCTTGGTCGCAGGCGGCACACTTGATGCGGAAACAGCAGAGAAAGTTCGCAGCGAATCGTTTAGAGCAGCTCAGCTTGATGACAATCTTAACGCGCTATATGACGGCCGCGGCTTTGACGGCGACACAACTATCGCTATCGCCAATATGGCAGAAGCGCTGGCTAAAGTAGCAGCTGCAATCGAAGGTATCGAAAGCGGCGAAATTGACTTGGAAGCTACACCGGAAGTTGAAGGAACAAGCACTTTGCCGCTGTCTGGCCCTCAGGAACTCGACGGTGAAGGCGGATTCCTTTGGAAGCCGGAAAGCGAGAGTGACGGAAATCTCGTCGTTCTTCTTCCTACTGAGCTGCGCCAAATGATCGACCGAGTAGAGATTCACAGCCTCCTCCCAACAACGGAAGACACACTACTAGCGAGCGGGCGCTTCGCCGGAGACGAGGCAAACGGAGAGCGCCTCCATTACCGCTTCGATGAGCCGGGTGCCGCCTACGGTGACAATGTTTATGTCGTCGCTTACGGTAACGACGGAACTCAAATCACCTGGAACATCGCTGACGCTTCAGAGAGACAGGATTAAGGGCAGGTTTAAACGCATACCTCATCGTCGAGCGGGAAATGCTGTGTAGGCACAGTTTTCCCGCTCTTTTTTATCCCTGATAAGTGCTGCGCCGAATGGCGATATTTCGAGCGATTCCGCCGACTGCCATCTTTAAGCTGTTAACTAAGGCACTTTTTTGGCCGTAGTCGGCGGGCACTAGATTACTCACCCGATTATCTTCAATGAAACCCCAGGCCCTGCCCCAGCGGTCCTGGCGTTCTGCGTCGTAAACGCCGATAGCCGTTCCACCAGCATTTCTAACTAATGAGAAGCACGGCACGTCTGTGTGTCCATCGCCGACAAAGATCATTTGATTCATCGGTACGCGAAGCTGATCGGCTGGCACTTTACGATTCACTTCAAAGGGCTTGCCTTCGTAGCGCTCTCCGACAATTCCTTTGGCGATGTGAAAGAGATACCTTGTTTTATCGGTGAAGCTGACAATTCGCTTAGGAAACTCTATCACGCCTGTGTCTGCGTAGTGAAACTCACAGGCCCAGATATCGTGGAAATTGTCAGCAATCGAGCTTGCTCTAAGGATTTCGCCGATACCGCTTGAAACTAAATAAAACTCAAGAGCGATATCGAGCTGTTCTGCCTCGACAAACTTTTGCAGAGATGAAAACAGGCTTTTTACGCCTCGATATAGTGGCACCTGAGCACCCCACTGCGCGAGTCGTGCTTTTGTGATTTCAGCCTTCCCGTCTCTGGCCAACTCCAACATTCGATACAAATACGCCGGCACCGGATCCCAGCCCTGTTCGAGCATTGGGTTAACTTCGTGCTTCCAAAAGCTTCCGACGTCCAATCCAAGGGTTTCGAGAAAGCCGCTCGTGCTGTCTGGAGCGAGTGTGTCGTCAAAGTCAAAGATTATTGCAATAATATTCTGCACGGCATAAACCCTAGCTGATTCGGCAAGTAAACACCGTGCCGCAGATAAGCGCAAATAGGCAAGCAATGGATGAAAACGGACCAATTCTAATGAGCATGCCCGGTCGCCTAAAATTCACGGCGGACGGGAAATGGCTGCACGACGACGTCCTAGTCAGCAATCCGAAAATTGCGCTTTACTTCAGCCGCCATCTAAAATTCAGCCCAGACCACGAATCTTACGTGGTTGAAGTTGAGGGGAAATGCGTAAAGGTCGAAGTCGAGGATACTCCGGTAGTTGTAAAAAGCGTCAGGCTTGAAGACGAGCTGCCGGCGGCGCTGCTGTTGGGCGACGGGACCGAACAAGCTTTTTCACCTGCACGAATTCTGGTTGGTGTGAACGACGTTCTCTACTGCCGCCTGGCCGACGACAGGATCGCACGACTACTTCGCCCGGCAATGCAGGCCCTCCTCCCATTCATCACGAGCGAGAACAAGCAATTCTTTATCTCCATTAGCGGCCAGTCACAGCCAATTATGAGGCGCGAAGAAGTTGTTTAACGTCGTACTAGTCCAGCCTGAAATTCCGCAGAACACGGGGAATATTGGTCGTCTTACCGCAGGCTGCCGCGCTAAGCTTCATCTGATTCACCCGCTTGGCTTCTCGCTCTCTGATAAGCATCTCAGACGCGCAGGGCTCGATTATTGGCCAGAAGTGCAGCTCGCGGATTATCCCGACTGGAAGGCGTTTGAGGGCTCTGACGTTGATTTTTCAAGGATGTGGCTGTTTAGCACCAAGGCAGAGCGGCCCTACACTGAAATCACGTTTAAGCCCGGAGATACCCTGGTTTTTGGCGCAGAAAGCAAAGGCCTGCCTCAGGAACTGCACGAGCGCTACCGCGATCAGCGCTACCGTATTCCAATTGAGAATCCGAATATTCGCAGCCTTAACCTGGCCAACGCTGTGGCCGTAGTGCTCTACGAAGCTCTCAGGCAATTACGCTAACTGAATAGTCGTATTAAGCAGTTCGCTAGACGTTGAAATTGTCGAAGAACCAGCCTGGTATGCACGCTGGTAGCGAATCAAGTTGACGAATTCTGTTGCGGTATCGACGTTTGAAAGTTCAAGCGCCTCACCAAGAATCGTGCCTCGCCCTTCTGTGCTCGGAGTTCCAACAATCGGTTCACCCGAACCAAAATCCTGCACAAACAGGTTATCACCGATTCGTCGCAAACCCTGTTTATCGAGGAAATCCGCAAGTGCAACTGTTCCTACAGAGACCAGCTCTCCGTTATCCAAGCGCGCGTTAACGGAGCCGTCAGCACTAGCAACGAAGTTAATCACGTTACCCGGAACAATTCCGTCAACGGAAACGTTTGAAAGAGCTGAAGATACTGAAAAACCGGACATTGAACTGAAGTCAAAATTGATAGCTCCGGCAGTTGCTCCGTTACTCCACGCAGGTGTGGCATCGAAGCTAATTGCAGCGCCGGCCGGCTGGATACCGTTGCCTTCAAAGGTGATTGTTGTGCCTCCCAAGAGCACTGGCGTGCCTTCGGTGGCCCCAACCTCGCCTCCGTCAACATACGCCTGCACATCGTAGGTTAAATTGCCTGTATGAAAGAAGTGCAGTGCAATCGTGTGCTCCTCGCCAAGGCTGTCGATCGCTGTAATCGACGTACTAAACTGCGAAGCGTCCGCTATGGTTTGAAAGTCTGCAGGATTCGCCGGAGCTGTGCCGAGGGCATCTCCAGTGTTCAGGTTCCCGAAGAAAGATGCCGTTGAAGTTGGCTCCGCTGCCGCCGCCACGTTTGCAATGTTTAGCGGCACCAGTTCGTCTGGGCTCTCCGCGGTATATCCCATCACGTTGTAACCAGTTGGCGTTACGATATTACCGTCAGGATCGGTTCGAAAGTTACCCGCTCTAGTGTAGTAAATATCGTTGTTGGCATCGCGGGCAATGAAGAAGCCGTTGCCGTCGACCGCCCAGTCCAAACCACGACCTGTGTCTTCGAACGCGCCGTTGGCGAAGTTCGTAGTTAGTAATGCAACCTGTGCGCCGTCTCCTGGGCTTTCGTAGCCCTGATACATGCCTCCAGCCGCTTCACCGAGCAGGTCGCTAAACTCTGCGCGTTCAGCTTTATAGGCAGTCGTATTGGCGTTGGTAAGGTTGTTGGCGACGGTAGCAATCGCTGTTCCGTTGGCGACTAGTGCTTCACGCCCAGTTCTCAGACTTGAAAAGAGTCTCATTTTACGCAGTCATCCTCTAGCAAAATCCAGGGAAAAACTGCCGACAATACAGCATAAGCGTCGGCAGTTTCTGCCCGTCCCCTCCTCAACCGATAAGGCTAAGTCATCAAAACTACTTGACTTCTGACCTACGCCTTCAAGCCACTACCGTATGATACGCAAATGCCGTGCCGGGAACTGAGTTCAAACAGCTGGCTGGGGCGCGCTGGGGGTTCTTGCTTCTGTAAAGATCTGCCCTAGCGCCATCCCGCGCGCGCGCAGCACCAAAAGCGTCAGAACGACGCAGGCTAAGAATTGAGTCCCATGCATGATAACTGCATAGCTAAGGGTGAACGCCTCTGGATAGCCGTACATTCCGCTGAGCGCAGCTACACACCCAAGTTCGAACACGCCGATAAAACCAGGTGCACTAGGCAGGGCAACCGCGACTGCAACAAATACATTCAGTGTCATTCCAACCCAAAAGGTTGGGAACTGCCCAAACGCCCAGAGCCCACATTGATACAGCAGCGCAATAAACAGCCAATAAACTAATGACCACATGATCGCTAAGGCGAACTCTTTCGCGCTGGATATCGCACACACCCCACGCACAAATTCGTCAATAATGCCTTCGATCGAACGCACAGCCTGCGGAAAGCGCTTCGCTAACAGCTTCTCGAGTATATTGGAGCACCAAGTGCTTAGGCGCTCACCGAAAATATATGCCGCAATCATAAACGCAGCGCCGCAGATAGCGGCTGTGCCGAGAACTCCTGCACCAGCTTTTACAAGCGCGGGCGTATTCTCGAGCTTCAGCAACACAAGACCGAAGAAAGTCAGCATCGCCAACAAGTCGAAAATTCGTTCTGTGACGATGCTGGCCAGCGCCGCAGAATAGGAAACTCCATCAAGCTTCTTTAAGACCCAAGGCCTGATAAACTCGCCGGCCCTAAGCGGCATGACCCAAATCGCGAATTGGCCAACTACTGACGCCTGAAATAGCGTCATCGTGTCATATGAACGGTCACTGGGGAGCAAGACTCGCCAGCGCAGTGCTCTAATAAACAACAGCAGTGTAGAAAAACCGAACAGCATCAGCCCGTAGCGCCAATCAAGACGAGCAAACGCATCCGTAAACGCAGCCCAGTCCATATCCGCCGCGAAATAAGCGAGGATCACCACACTGATTAAACTGCTTAGCGTTATTGCTACCTGTCTGTTCACAGCCGCTCCAAATTTTTTCCAAGTTCCAGGCAGATTCTGCACAATCACTCGCAACGCCGCCAGGCGATTTTACGAGACGAATCGGAGTCAGGCCTATACACAAATCTGCGATCAGACGCGAACTAAACCGCGGCCCGGGGACGGTATTTATGCTGTGAACGATAATTGCAGTTCAATTCAGATACAGCTCAAGTTGTCTTCTCATCAGCCGACTTTAATAGTACGCGCCGCAAGGCGCCTTCAAAGGATTGAGGAGGAAAACATGTTTCGCATGATGCGATTTATCTTCGGAGGCGTCGCAAAAGTTCTTCTCATTATCTGGGTCGGTGTTTTCGTAGCAGACCACGGCGAGCAAATTCCCGAAATCGCATCAGCCTTTGCCAAAAGCGCAGCCGAATCAATCCCACAGGGCACAGCAGAATCGATGCGCCACGCTACTGACAGGACATTCCTGCTAGTCAAAAGCGGCTTCTCTGAAATTGCCGAGATATATTACGAATCCCAAGAATAATTAAGCAGCTGCGTCCTCATCCACAACGCGCTTATTCTGCAAACGCTTGCGGGTACGGCCGAGTCTGGAGGCGGCGATATTTGCGCGCGCAATGCAGGCTTCAATTATCTCATTAAGCAAATCTTCTTCTGTGCCTTCACAAAAGAGCTTCGCCATATCGACGGATTGAATCATTTTTGCTGTCTGCGCAGTCAGTTCCCGCGCCGCTGTCTCAAATTCACGCGCTTGACGCATCAAAACAGTCTGGCGATAGAGGTTATTCAGGATAACCCCAACGAGCGCGGAGTTTCGGTCTGGAGCATTTAGAACCGCTTCACTTAAGGGCGCTCCTTCAATAGCCTCAGTTAAAACCTCTTCAAGGCTGTTAACCGTAAACGGCACAACCAAATAGTGGCGTGAACCTGCGCGAAGCAAGCCGAACACATCATCAACTCGCGGCTGCTCAGAAACAGCAATCAGGCAGCAGTTCTCGTCCATTTCCATCAATTGCATTACGAAGTCTAGCGGCGGCATATCCGTTGCGCTGGATTCGAAGATGACGTGGCTAAATTTGCGAACCTTGAAGCGCTCGAGCGCTGTGACATGTGTCGGCGCTGCGCTGATTTGTGCAAACCCGAGAGTCTTAAGCGCTTGCCTAATTTGGTTGCTGCGTGAGCCGTTTTGACACACGACGAGTACCGAGTAGTTGCCTCGGGCATACCCAAATTTCTTCTTCTTCGCGGGAAGTTCTTCAGTCATAAGAAAACAGTTGTTAGCTCTGTATTGAGACTCAGCGACGCAAGTATCCACAATCCATTGAAGATCCTCCGCACACAGGCCTCTGTAATATGTCGGTTTGATCGCAGGAAAGCTAAAGCGGACTAATTAGCTGTCCAAGAATTAGAATGGGCCACAAGTCACTGAAATTAAACAGGAGATACCAGCTACTTATAGAATCTGGGTTAGCCCGCACCCCCGGATACGTCAGATTTAAGCCTAGTGGTCCTTGGCTAAGATCTCACTTTGAATAGTGAGACCGAGCTCTTGATCCCGCTCTCCGATAATCGATATGCCGAACGTTTTGAGGCCAGTTAGCTGATAGGCGCAATCTAGCGGTGCGCTTCCACGCAGACCTCGCTCACTGCAGCTAGGCTTTGAGTAGAGTAGTTTGCCGCCGTCAAATACGACCTCCATCGAACCGTCAGCCATCAGCTTCAAAAATTCGACGCCGCTATAAGAAATCTCCAACTCCGATACCTTCGCTGAAGGTCTAACAGCTATCGTTTGGGACAAAGCATCCGCATCGATTGCGAACTGCACATCAATTCCGTTAAATGCCTGCTGGTACGACAGGGCGCGAAATCTTTTTGCCTCGACCGTTTTGCTTGACCTTAAGCGCATTACATCTACTCGAGTCGGGATCAAATCCTGTCCCTGCGGTTGACTATAATTTGCAAAGGTAAATCCGAGCGCACTGCCCTTTTCTCTGGCTTCACCCAAGCGAATGTTTACACCGCCGTCAGCGAACACGTAGCGTTGAGACATATCAGAGGAATAAAATCTTGCCTGAGAGCTGGTCACTGGATCAGTGTTCTCGAAGAAAAATGTCTTGGACACGCGATTCTTTACGGCACGCTGCGGAGCTTTTGCAGGACGATCCATGCTGAACCTCGGACCAGCAAAGGCGCTGTTCGAGGCGGTATCAAAATAACTGGATGAATCAGACTGGGCGAATGCAGGGCTCAGAAGAAAACCCGATACAAAAAAAAGCGCGCTCGCTGACAAGACTAGTCGCGGCATTATTAAACCCCATATATGCAAGACACTCCACGCGGCGGCAAAGGACGGCGAAGCTATTAACTCTACGAACTGCTCAGAGGCAGTGACACCTACTCTCAAATACGCAAAAACAGTGCCGAAACGACAGATACCCTTAGGCTGGCTGGGTACCCCAAAAGTGCTCAACTGCAATGTAGAGTGAATTCGACCGATTAGCTAAATAGCGGAATTACCTTGGCGCCCTTACCGTCGACGCGCCGAGGTCCCTTGGGAGATTCGGTCGGAGCAGTCAGCAATCTCGACCATAAGCCGAGAGCTTCACGGGCAGCGCGATGGAGCTCCTCTGTGTCCTCCGGTGCAAGTCCCTTAGGCGGAGCATTTCCGACTAGATACTTAACTACCAGCGGCTGGACTCCGTTTAGCAGCAGCAGCCTTGCCGCACTGCGCCTGATGTCCGAGGGGCACCAAGCGAAGCCCAACTTCTCTCCAATACGCTGCGCGGCGCGTCGAATAAATGTCAGCCTATTTTTTGGTCCGGACGAAAAAACATAGACCTTATCTCCGACGCCTGCGCGCTGGCGGCTCTTAGCTTCCCGCAAGATTGCCAAGGATATGGTTGGCAGCGGTACCTCGAAGTAGCGAGTTTCTCCTCGGCGCTTTCGACGCAGTATCCAAGCATCGACATCGATATCATCCCACTGCATCGAGAGAACATCTCCAGGGCGCTGGGCGGTAAGCAGCAAAATTTTAAGCGCTGAACGCAATGGTTCAAGCTGATGGTCGGCTTCTGTCCAAAGGGCGCGCAAGTCCTCCAGCTCAAGATATTTCTGCGCACCGCCTTCAACGGTCGGAGCAGATAAGTTCTCTGCAGGGCTTCGAGTAATAACACCTCGTGCGGCAGCCCGAGCAAAGAACGATCGAAGAACCGAACGCACCCGGTTACTCATAACCAAACTACCCCGAACGATGGCCACTTTTTCCAGCAGCTTTCTGAGCTCTTCCTCCTCAACCGTGCGCATTAAGGTCCCACCGAGCACAGGCAAGACTTCGCGCTGCAGAATCCTCGAATATTCCTCGATTGTGCGCTGAGCTAAGCCATCTTCCCGGCACTCGCTAAGAAAGACATCGTAGAAATCGCTTACACGAGGTGCAGTGGCTCTTCGAGCAAACTCGAACTTCGGGTCTCGACCTTCTGCAGCTAAGGAAAGCGCCTCGTGAGCCATCTGACGGGCAGTATCGACGTCTAGCAGGGGAAACGAACCGAGGGTCAACCGCTTGCGCTTACCACGGTATTTATACACTAAAAAAAACGCCTTACGCCCGCCCTTGCCGACCCGAAGTCCGAAACTGCCCGGCGAAGAGAACCCACTGTCATAGAACTCCTCCTGGCCCTTCGCGGAGCGTATGCCCTCTACCAACTCGTCACTTAGCTCAATCGTAGCCATCAGCGTGCAGAATTATGTGCAGTTTATGTGCAAGTAGCAATCTACACGCGTGGACGGAAGCCTGCAATGAGCTCTTTAAGTACTCGTTATTCTATTGTTTTTTGCAGTCAGTCTGCAGATCGATCTTGGGTAGGGACCGTTAGTTTAAATTTTATATCAGTGTGCCGCGAGTATCGGCTGCTCCAGCTCGCATAT
>JAGRAN010000103.1:6032-7929 GCA_020434585.1 Bdellovibrionales bacterium | reverse complement strand
CATGTGAAGCTGAAATACAGTTTGTCCGCCGCAGCCGCCCGTATTTATCACAACGCGGTATCCGTCTTCTGCGATGCCTTGATCGGAAGCAAGCTTCGCGGCGCGCAGCAGCATAGCCCCCAAAAGTTCAGCATCTCCTTCGGCTGCATCCGATAACGAGGGCATAGTTTTTTTAGGAATCAGCAGCAAATGAATATCGCTAACCGGGTTGATATCGCGAATTACGATCATATCGCTGTCTTCGAAAACAATGTCCGCAGGTATTTCTCGATTGATGATTTTGTGAAAAATCGTGTCTTCGCTCACGCCCGAAACCTCCCAAGCAATTCTTCGCAGCATTCTTTTGTCCCACAACCCAACCTAGGAAAAAAGCCTGCATTCCAAGAGCTGGCATGAAACTTGTAAGTATTTGTTCGGGAAAGAAGCGTTTTTCTCTAAGGTTCTGAAAACACACACAAGGGCGACGGTACTGTGAAATTTTTCCGGGGTGGCAGTGACGAAAATCGTGCAGATCTTGCCTCCGATCGGCAGAATTCTGACACAAATCCAGTATCCAATAGCCTACTTAGTCTGCTGCGAGAGCACTATCGGCACCCCAACCTGGACAAACTCGCGTCTAGAATTAGCTCCGGGGTTGAAGAACTGCTGTTGCGGCACCCACTAGAAATCAATTCCCTCGAAATGCTCGAAGCCGAACTGGCGAATCAAGGAATTACTTCACTCCGGCCGCAAAAAACTACGGTCGTTTCTGAAGAGAGCTCCCTTTGGACACGTGCGCAGTCCTGCACCTCCTTGGCTCAACGAGCAACCCTGGAATCTACCGTTTGGCGCTGGCGAGCACGACGCCTAGGCATGAATGCAAAAAAGCTTCGCTTTCGCGTCGATATTCGTCTCTTTCTCCTAAGTTGGGCCGCGGAACTCGAAGAAGCCTTAGAGAACTCACATAGTACTGATAACCGAGTCGTATTCATCCGCAAACCGCAGCTTTCCTCAAATGGAACAGACGATCTTCACCAAGTGCGCCAGAAATTGATCTACCTCGATGAAATTGCCGCTTTTCTAAACGGAGATGTCCGTCGTCGAGCCCACCCGTTTGACCGCGGTTTGGATGTGATACTTAAAGTCCTCAGTGTGCCTGGCAAAAGCTCTTCTCCCGGGCACTCATCAATAGAACCCGTATACACTCAAGACGGACCTGAAGACGCCAGCAGCGAGCTCGTCTTAACACTGCCTCTCTCGCGCGGAGGATTTTTTCAGGCGGTGCGTGCATTCACTTCCAACGACCCTGCATCCGAATAATTGTCATCGGATGTGCAATTCGAGATACTGTGAGCAGCACTGAACTACGGAGGTTTCCTTGTCCCACTATATCTTGATCGCAGATGACGACCCTGTTGTGCTGCATATTCTAGGAAGCATCCTAGCGGTCGGCGGTCACGAAGTTCTTCGCGTCGACTCTGGTCAAGGCTGCCTCGAGCAGCTTGCGCGCGACAAGGAGCAGAATAAGCTTCCTTCGATCCTGTTTTTAGACAATCTTCTCGGCGACATTACCGGCTTAGAAGTACTAGCAAAGCTGCGAGAGTCTTTTGGGGAAGACCTGATGCCGATTGTGTTGCTCTCAGCAAATACTAAAGCGGAAATGAGCGACTACGACGTAGACGTATTGCCCGAATATTTTCTCGAAAAGCCGTTCACCTCTGAGACCGTGAACTCTGTCATTGCACAGATCTTAGGAACTTAAGAATTATTCAGTGAAGAGATTAATTCGCTCTATGGTAAGGGCCTTTCCGTTCTGCGAGTCAATTTCGCAGAAAACGCCGTTAAGCATTGCAGGACCAGAAGCGACATCAAAGCGCCCAGGCAGACTGTCAATAAAGCGCTGAACAGCTATTTCGCG
>JAGRAN010000103.1:0-5953 GCA_020434585.1 Bdellovibrionales bacterium | reverse complement strand
TCGGCGGTTTGGACGTGGGTATGCGTACCTACAACCAAGGACGCAAGACCGTCACAATGCCAACCCATCGCAACCTTCTCGCTTGTTGCTTCAGCATGGAAATCGACAATCCTAATTTGGCAATCAGCGAGTTCGCCCTCAAGGGCTTCAGTGGTGGCCTTAAACGGACAGTCCGCTAGCTGAGGCATGAAAACTCGGCCAATCGAGTTGAGAACACCTACCCGCAGGCCATTCCACTCCCAGACCATTGCACCCTTTCCGGGCACCCCACTCGGAAAATTAATTGGACGGACTATGCGATGCGAGTTCTTATCAAGGTAATCGTAGACTTGTCTGCGCTGCCAGATATGATTCCCTGTAGTAATCAAATCTACACCGGCGCCGTAAATCTCCTCAGCCGTTCCAGGGTCTATCCCCAGTCCTCCAGCTGAGTTCTCGCCGTTAGCGATAACGAGATCGGGAGCATACTTTTCTTTGAGCACAGGGAGATTGCTTTTGATGAATTGCCTACCAACTTTACCGACAATATCACCGAGAAATATTGTTTTTAGCATTTCTCTCCCACAATTCGTCCGAATGCTAGCCGCTCAAAATCGTTGTCAGGACTAACAGAAAGGCATAAATCCTAGCCGATTTCTAGCCGTAAAATAGAAAATGTTGCTCAGTCCATCTTTTGCTGTAACCATGAACGAAATAATCCATCGAAAGGTTAAGCAGTATTAGTTTTTATCAGATTACAAACTTTCGCTTTTAACGGCAGCAGTCAAATCACCAAAGGGGCATCGTATCATGGGTCAATCTACGGGGACAGAAACCGGCGCCAACGGCTCAGGAGCGTCTTCAGCCAACGATTTTCGTGCAATCATTGATCGCGACCGCGAACAGCGAACGAAAGAAAAATGGAAAGGCACGATGCTCCAGTACTTGGAAATCGTGAAAGAAGACCCAGACATTGCCAAGCTCGCGCACGCCCGCCTCTACGATATGATTCGTACCGCCGGTGTCGTCGAGGTGAATGTTGAAGAAGACGCTCGCCTCAATCGAATCTTCAAGAACCAACGTTTATACACGTATAGCTTTTTCAACGACTTCTACGGGATGGAAGAAACCGTAGCGAGCATAGTGCGATATTTCCATTCTGCCTCCCTTAAGGGCGAAGAAAGTCGCCAAGTTCTATATCTAGTTGGACCTGTTGGTTCCGGTAAGAGTTCTTTGATTGAGGCGATCAAAGGTGGTTTGGAGACCTCACCTCCGGTTTACACAATTCAAGGCTGCCCAATGTTCGAGGAGCCGCTGCACTTAATTCCGCGCCATCTTCGTCCCGAGTTCGAAAAAATGCTCGGTGTGCAGATTGAAGGCGATTTAAACCCGGTTAACCGCTACCGCTTAATTAATGAATTTGGCGGCAAGTGGGAGGACTTCCCAATTGAGACGGTTAGCTTCAGCAAGCGCGCAAGACGAGGCATTGGTGTTGTTCCGCCAGTAGACCCAAACAACCAAGACACAAGCGTGCTAATCGGCAGCGAGGATATTTCCAAGCTCGATATGTATTCCGAAGGAGACCCGCGAGTACTCGATCTGAGTGGAGCTTTAAACGTCGGCAACCGCGGCATGGTCGAGTTTATCGAAGTATTTAAAAACGAAACTGAGTATCTTCACGCAATGATTACCGCGACTCAGGAAAAGCAGATCCCTGCCCCTGGCCGTCACGGAATGATTTATGTCGATACGTGTATTCTTGCTCACTCAAACGAAGCTGAGTGGCAGAA
The DNA here is from genome assembly GCA_020434585.1 of Bdellovibrionales bacterium. Lineage (GTDB taxonomy): Bacteria > Bdellovibrionota_C > UBA2361 > SZUA-149 > JAGRAN01 > JAGRAN01. The sequence goes on along the minus strand of JAGRAN010000103.1, from coordinate 4,184 downwards.
ATTTAAGTCCGACCATACCAACGAAGCGATTTTAGACCGGATTGTTGTCGTCAAAGTTCCTTACAACCTGCGTATTTCAGAAGAGACCCGCATTTATAAAAAGATTATTCGCAAATCGAGCTTCACGGCTGATATCGCACCGCACACAATCGAAATTGCTTCGATGTTTGCGATTTTGACCCGGCTCGAGCCAACAAACAAATGCGATTTACTCACTAAGCTTAAACTCTACAACGGTGAAGAGGTCGTCGAAAAAGGCAAAACCAAAAAGATCGATGTCCAGGAACTGCGCGAAGAAGCTAAGCGTGAAGGAATGGACGGCATTTCGACGCGCTTCATCATGAAGGCGCTGGACAATGCGCTGTCTGACAACATTGCGAATAATTGTATCCACCCGCTGAACGTCCGCGAATCCTTGATTAAGATGGTCAAGGCGGCTGACTTTCCAGAGGATACAAAAAAGCTCTACCTCGAACTGCTCCGCGATGTGATTCACAAGGAATATCTCACAATTCTGGAGCGAGAGATTACAAAAGCTTTTGTTTATTCCTATCAGGAACAGGCCGAGACGCTTTTTCAAAACTATTTGGACCACGCCGAAGCCTATGTCACGAAGTCCAAGGTTCGCGACGCAAATACGAGCGAAGAACTTCAGCCCGACGAAGCCTTCCTTAAGTCGATTGAAGAGCAAATCGGCATTATTGGCACGGCCGCAGACGGCTTTCGTCAGGAAGTTATCGCCTACCTTTGGTCAATTGGACGGCGCGGGGACAAGGTCAGCTACGAAAGCTACGAGCCGCTCAAAGAAGCGATCGAAAAGAAGCTCATGGCCAGCGTACGCGACGTTTCAAGAATTATTACACGCGCCAGAACGCGCGACGCAGAACAACAGCAGAAGTACGACGCAATGGTCGAGCAGATGATCGCGAATGGTTATCCCCCATCTGCCGTTGACGTCATTCTTAAGTATGCTGCGAATCACTTGTGGAAAGATTAGCGGCGGCTGTTTAACTGCGAGTGTAGTTTAAGGAGCCCGCATGGGAGCTATTTTTCGCCCGCACGTGTCAGAGGATAAACGCTCTGATCGCAGTGCAAGAGACCGTCAGCGTCATCGGCAGAAAATTCGCGACTCAATTCGCGACAATATTGCCGATATCATTGCTGAAGAGTCGATCATCGGGCGCGATCGTGACAAAATCATTAAGGTACCGATCCGCTCGATCAAGGAATATCGCTTCATTTACGGCGAGAACAGCCCCGGCGTTGCTCAAGGAGACGGCGAATCCCAGCCCGGCGACATTGTGCAGAAAGGCGATCCCGGTCAACCCGATGCCTCTGGGGAAGCTGGTAACGCGCCTGGCGTTGATGCGATTGAGACAGACGTCACCCTCGAAGAATTGATAGATATCATGTTCGAGGACCTCGAACTGCCCGACTTGCAGCAAAAGCGGCTCAAGGAAATTGAGAGCCTGCGAACCATGAAGCGCAAGGGCTACCAAAAGGAAGGGATTCGGCCGCGCCTCGACAAGCGCCGTACCGCCTTGAATCGCATTAAACGAAAAATTTCTGCAGCTAAAAGCCGTCCTGACTTTGATGACGAAAAGGATCGTTTTCCGTTCCACCGCGATGATATGCGCTATCACCGCGTGGTTACTGATACAGATTTGCAGTCGAATGCGGTCGTCATGTGCATCATGGACACCTCCGGTTCGATGGGCACCGTGAAAAAGTATCTTGCTCGAAGCTTCTATTTTCTGCTGTATCAATTCGTGCGCCTTAAATATCAACAAGTTGAGCTGGTGTTCATTGCGCACCACACTGAGGCGAAAGAAGTTTCTGAAAACGATTTCTTCCATAAAGTTGAATCGGGCGGAACTTACATCTCTTCGGGCTATTTGAAAGCTTTAGAAATCGTGCAAGCGCGCTATCACCCCTCGCTTTGGAATATTTATGCGTTCCACTGCTCTGACGGCGACAACTTCTACAGCGACAACGAGCGGGCCCTCGCTGCCGCAAAGGAGCTTTGCGATGTTTGTAACTTATTCGGCTACGGCGAAATTAAGCCATCCGGAAGCGCTTATTACAGCGGCAGCATGCTTGAGGTATTTTCCGCCATTGATCACCCAAACTTCTCTTCTATTGTGATCGAGAAAAAGGAAGACCTGTGGGATGGATTTCGAAGCTTCATGATGAAAGATTCGGTAACTCGATCCAGCGTGATGAGTGACAAAAAGGGCGATGGTCAGCAAGCTGCTGCCGGCGCCAAACCTTGAGTAATGCGATGCTGACTGTTAACGAACTGGAAGACTGGGATAAACGCATTCTCGAGCTGGTCGAGAGATTCCAACTTAAGTGCTACCCGCAGGAATTCGAGGTTTGCGATCACTTCGAGATGATTGGCTACATGGCTTACTCGGGCATGCCTTCGCGATATCCTCACTGGTCCTTTGGCAAATCGTACGAAAAACAGAAAACGCTCTATGATTATGGAGTCGGCGGCCTGCCTTACGAGATGGTCATCAACTCAGATCCCTGTCTCGCCTACCTAATGCGCGACAACACTGACCTGCTCCACATTCTCACTATCGCACACGTGTATGGGCACAACGACTTTTTTGCCAATAACTTTAATTTCACCAGCGGCATTGAAGCTAAATATGTCCTAGAGATGTTCAAAAACCACGCCGCACGCGTTCGGACATACATGGAGGATCCTTCCATTGGTCAAGAAGCTGTCGAGGACGTTCTTGATGCGGCTCACGCTCTAAGCCTCCAACGCTCCCGCAACAACGCGATTAGATCTCTAACACGCGCGCAGCAAGAGGCGGCTCTACTTGAAGCCGCTCAGCCGCGCGAAGACGAATTTTCGGAATTGCACGAACGGCCGCAATATGAACAGCCCAATCTCTCAAAGCTGCCGCTGCATCCTGAGCAAAATATCTTAGAATTTCTTGCCAAATACAGCCCTGCCCTTACCGAGTGGCAGCGCGATTTGCTGCATATTGTTGATCGCGAGTCGAAATACTTCATTCCACAGATAGAAACTAAGATCATGAATGAAGGCTGGGCAAGTTACTGGCATTTTAAGATTATGAACGAGCTTGAGCTGCCTCAGCAGTATCATTTAGAGTTTTTGGTGCGCCACAACCAAGTTCTGCGCCCAACTCCGGGCGGCCTAAACCCGTATCACCTCGGTTTCATCATTTGGAACGATATTGAGCGCCGGTGGAATGAAGGCGACACTGGCAGAGAGTGGACATCTGATATTCCGCGTGAGGACATTTCGGCTCTCGACGAAAATGACACTCCTGGTCGCAAGAAGATGTTTGAAGTGCGCGAGACAGACCGGGATGCAGCCTTTTTGCGCCGGTTCCTGACTGAAGATTTAATGCGCCAAGTAGACCTCTTTCAGCACGAAAAGCGCGGCAAGGAGCGCGTAGTCACAAAAGTCGCAGACGAACAAAGCTGGAAGGATATTAAAGAAACACTCGTGCAGAACGTCGGAATGGGTTCGATCCCCGTTATTCTAATCGATGATGCAGATTTCGGCTCTAAGCGCACACTTTACGTTAGGCATGAGCACGACGGTAGAGATCTCCAGCTTGAGTACGCAGAACGTTCAATCAAGCACATCCAGCAGCTCTGGGGCCGTGAGACAGTTCTGGAAACCGTAGTAAACGGCCGTGCCTCACTGCTGCGCCTAGTCGGCGACGCACTAAAAGTCGAGCGAATGTAAGGAATTATCACTTACCGGCTCTGTCTCTTCGGCAAATGTATCGAGCAGATACTTCGCCTGCATAACATCTTCGTAGGTAATTCGAAGCTCTAGTTTACAGAGAGCACCCTCCGTTCGTCGGAACAGATCGGTATGTCACCGAGAAGCAGAGAACAGGAGGCAAGATGGTCCATTTACGTTTCAATAAAGCAGCGGCTGCGTTACTAGTGGCAGTTTATTTTTGTGCTCTCGGGTCAGAAGCTCAAGCAGAAGAGAGTGCGGAATGTCAGCGGGCACTGCGTATGGCTGATTTCGCTGCCGACCAGTACGACAGACGAGTCTTTCAAGACGGCGGATGCATTCCAACGCTTAATAAAGAATTTAAGGAATGCGGCGGCGATGCCTGTTGTGAGGCGAAAGCTAATCTCAAAGCCGCGAAATGTGTCGCAAGCGCTGAGTCTCAACAAAT
>JAGRAN010000102.1 GCA_020434585.1 Bdellovibrionales bacterium | reverse complement strand
TGGCGACCTGGTTTTTGCCGGCGTTGGCCCAGTTTTGGCAGAAGAGCAGGGTGCTCGTGGAGCTAGATGTTGAGAACGAAGATTATACATTCAAACGTATGCGTGAGGGGATCGTTACGGCTTGCGTTTCTTCTCGTAAGGCGCCGCTTCCCGGCTGCGAAGCGCAAAAGCTTGGAACGATGAATTATGTCTGCTGTGCCACCTCTGACTTCTGCAAAACATACTTTCCTGGCGGGATGACGAAAGAGAATCTGCTCCGAGCGCCCGCTGTGCTGTTTAACAGCAAAGACAGCGTTCATCAGCGATTCCTTGAAAGTAATTTTAAACTACGGGCGACGAGTTACCCCAAGCACTTTGTTCCTTCGTCGCAGGGATTCCTATATGCAGTATTAGAAGGTATGGCATACGGATTGGTCCCTGAGCTTCAGGCGGCCCCATACCTCAAGAGAAAGGATGTAAAGAACCTTGCACCGAAAAAGTCGGTGCAAGTCGACTTGTACTATCACTATCCTCGCTTCGAAACTGAATGGGAGCGCGAGATGCGCGAAACGATTGTTGGCGCAGCTGAGGATGTGCTTTGCTAGGTTTATTTAAACTTAATCCGCGCGGTATTCTCTGGCGCAGTGACCGCATGCGGGTCTGGGTTGTCGCCGGGGATGATGGTTGTGGCAGAACCGCCGGTATAGGCTGCTGCGGCCGCTGCAATTTCAAACGTTGAGTTAACGTCACTTCGCAGTGCGCTAATCGCCGGAAGCGCAACGACCGTTAAAATTGCGAGCTTAAGCCCGTACTCCAGCGCGACGCTTCCGCGTTCGCCGTTGCGGCGATGTTTACAAGATTTGCGTATGTCCACCCCGAACAACCTATTCATGTTACTGTCCCTATCTCTAATCTGCCGCTGAGCGCCGTTTACTTCAGCTCGGCGGCTGTCAATTAATAAACCTCAGTAATTATTAGCCTTATTTTTTGCCTCTTAGCTCCTTCCTTAAGTACTGCTCATCAATTTCTTCAGGAAGTTCGCTTGTGGTGCTGAAGGAGCACAGGGACACGCAGCCGCCGGCCTGGCGCGCGGCATTGGGGTCGGTTGTGGCGTCGGCATCGTGCTTTGCGAGGTATTCTCGGATGCGACGATGGAAGGCCTTTGACTGCTCGAGCAGCCAGCGTCTGACTTTGGCCAAGTCGTCGACGTAGATATTCTCGTAAGCCGTGCTGATGTGGACGTTCGAAATGCGGGTGCCGGAGAGGTTTTCTTCTACTGCGGCAATCAATCGGTCCATGTCGTGCGCCAGGATACGGTAGCCATTCTCAACTCCGCCTGCGACCCGCACCATGCCGTCGAGGAGTTTTACCCCGCGTTTGCTAACTTCAACCATTCCTGCGCGCTTTAGCTCAAATAGCATAGCACCCGGATCGGCATGCTTCGATACGGTAGATACTAGTTGTTTCAGCTCACTGTTTTGTCCGCGGTAGCTTAAAATGCGCGGTTTCCCACGAGTCGTCAGGAACCGGGGGTCCTGCTCCCAACACTCGACGACTTTATGGAGGGTGTTGAGTGGTCGTCCTTCGGGTTGGGGAGCCTGTCCGTGTTTGTGAATTTTTGCGACATCGACTCGGTGGACGCCGGTCATCGTGCTTAAGCGGCTTACGTTGACTTTTTCGCCTGACTGACTCAGCTCGTCTTCGGCGGCTTCAACATACGCGACCTTTGCTACGTTAACGAACTCTTGGAGGGGAAAAGATTTGCGAACACAGAAGCGCACAAGCGGCTTGAGCATCGCTCCAACAACCTTCCAGGCAACGTCGTCTTGCGTCATAAGCTTTGGATTATCTGCAAAATTATTTCAATAATAATGTTATCGCCACTTTGTCGAAACTGCATCATCTAAATATAACTAGCGGATATAACAGTAGAAAAGGGTGGTCGTTCGAATTTTAGTCGTTGAGTGAAATGTCAGAGCCGCAAAACAGAACAGGCTCGCTGCTGCTAAGTAGCTAAAAAGACAACACTACTAAGCAAAGTTGAAATAAAATTTCAAATTAAGTCACATTGGCGCTCGGGGAGCGCATAATCAAACTTGTAGGTAATAGGAAAATAGTTTGGCCCCTCGAGCTAGGTCAGCCGCTTGCTTCCTACCAAGTTCTTTAAGTCGTGCATCACAGCACATCTGGTTGAGTAGACGCTAACTGCTTTTCGCAAATTGAGCTTACCCAGCTCGATATGCGGGAAGTAGAAGGAGATTGGTGATCGCTGTGGTTTCACCAAGCATCAGCTTGGCTACAGCGGATCACTTTGTTTTTCGTTTCCATACGAAAGGAGCGAAGATGTTTTTTAAGAGGTTTTTTACAAAAGGATTCACCAGAGACAAGAAGCAGGATCGAGAAGCAAGCTTGGTTCAGGAGGTGATTGGCGGAATCAGTGACGAAATTGCCCGTCGAGATTTGGTCGAGACGCTCGAGTTTCGTCTGCAGGGTGCTGTCCATGCGGCACGAATGATGGCCGCAAGCGACTACATGCGAATGTCGGATTTCTCAGCGCTTGAGCGTGCGAAAGCACTTAGGATCCTTGCACAGCATCCGGAATGGGATCTTGACGATGTCCTTGCGGCTCTGCTCGAATTTTACAACGCTAGAAAAGCCATGATTTCGTGTGACTTCGCGGAAATTATTAAGGTGCGTACACTTGCTGCGCTGCCAAGTGTTCTCAGGCATGCGACAAGCTACGACCTGGACGTCCTTGCAGAGAATGATTGGTTCTTTGCTCCTGAATACGAGCCTGTTGAGGTTCGGTTTAAGGGGCGAATCGACTTTGAGCAGTTCGAAGAGGTGCTCAACGAGCGACTGAAGGAGCTTTACAGCGATGTGTCGATCAAGCTTATTCCCATTAACGAACCCTCTGACGACTCTGATTGATTTTCACTGGCGCTGCTACAAGGTTTCTACCTAATCCTTCTACTTCTTGCGCCAATTTTTTATGCCGCGAGCGGCTGACCTGCTGCGGCTACCGTTCATTAATTTTCTTGTGGTGCTCGGGCAGATGAAACCGTGTTCCCGTTCAGCGAGCGTGCCGAGTTCGCTGTGCGGGGGCAGAAGAGATAAAGGTCTGCGGCATGATAAACCGAAAGCGTTTTCGGCATGCGTGGATACACACAATTACCGTGTTCAGCACGGGGAGGTTATTTATGTTTATGATGAAGCAGCGTCGTTGCTCCACAATGCGCAAAGCAGCAATGTCCGGCATGGAGCAGGTCAAGCTTGCGCCAGCCAAGGAACTGCTTGCGAAAGGAACCGAGCTGCGAAACGAGCACAATATCCATGGGCGAGTGCGTCGGCGAATTGAAAAGCTGATTTGCGAAGCGATGCTCAAGGCTATTGGAGAACTTAGCCAAGGAAAGGATCCGAAGAAACGAAAAGCAGTCCGGAAGTATTTGGAGCGCAGCCTGGTCGCCACAATTGGTGCAGGTTTTGAGCCAATCAAGGAAATTCTCGACAAGAAGGGCGACAAGCTCCCAACCAATTTTAACAAATGGCTGGTAGCTCGCACCCTCGAACTGCTGCCCGGGGTCCTGAAGTCCGGCAAGTCCGTTGTGCGAAAAGGCGAACTTAAAGTTCTTCGCAAGTCGCCTCACGTAAGATTCCTCACCTTCGAGTTTGCAATCAAGCAGCTTGAAAAAATTGTTAATCGCGACATTAAACGCCGCGGTTCGGCACGAGGAATTAAACTGAAGTATGTCGGAGCTCCGAGCTACGCCCTAGCAAACAGCTAACAACACTTGGCGCCGCTTCCTCATAGGTTGTGAACATCTCTTCTGTTCCTAGCGCCAGTTTGAAGATTTCACCTAGGCCGGGAGCAGCTTTATTAACTGCAACTGACACCATCGCTCTCGGCCCTTTTTTGATTCGTCGACGCTGGGGAAATTCCTTTTCGTCGAGCAGCAGCTCTTTGAGACATTTATAAAGGTACAAAGTCGGTCGGCGTGCGCGCCGGAGTCGAAGCTGAACGATGCTGCTGCGTCGTGCGGTTTCGAGTCAGCGAAGTGAGAAAGGTTTTTTGCAGCTCTACTTTTAAGTGCTTGCTTCGTGTCGGGAGCAAACCCGATAGGAAGCAAGCACTTTGAGAACAGATTGTGTCTGTTTTCACAAAAACGCGAGGTGGAGATATGCAGTATGGTTTTAGTTCGGGATTTGGTTCTGGTATGCGCGGCGCATCGTCGCCGGCACGTTCTTTCGTGTCGCATTCGTATTTGTATGGAAGCGGCGGACATGGAGCGATGAGCGGCGGCGGTTCATTCGGATGGATCGCAGCGTTGTTTCTCGTAGGAATGCTTGCGTCAGTGCTGCGAATGTTTCTGGCAGCGGAAGCAGCAAAGCGTCATCGCCGTCGTCATGGAGACCCGCTTGCCAACGCGGTTGTGCACTTCATGGTCGGAATGTTGATCACGGTCATTTGCTGCTGGGCTTTCAATGAGGCACTGCGTTACGCAAATGACACTGTGACATTCTTTGTCTTATTGCTTTCTGTGGCGCTCTACGTAGTTCTCATTGTCGAAAGAGCCAGATGTGTTGACTAACAACTTCTCGAAAATCGCAGATAGCCCGGGTTCACACTGCCGTTTGCAGGAACCCGGGCTCAACGGTTGTTCTCACTTCGCCGACACAATTTATCTTCCAACCTGGCTGGGGGCATCCCTGCTTTCACAAAGTAACCCAAACTGCCCCCGGCCTTTCTTTCTAATAAGTGACTTGGTGCTCGGAGGCGATTGCGGAGTTTGCCCGGTAACGCTTGAAGGAAGGCCAATGTTTTCCTCTAGCCTGTCCGTTAAGAAGTATTGTAGAGGAGTAGAGATTGAAAATTCTAAGGATGTTGATCTTCTTGAAGTCGCGGGGCTGAAGTCTGTCGTGATATTTTTGCAGCATTTTCTTAGAGAGTAGACCGTCCCAAACTGAAAATCCATCGAC
>JAGRAN010000101.1:21106-23021 GCA_020434585.1 Bdellovibrionales bacterium | reverse complement strand
GCGATGCGCTTTGTTCAGGGCGACGCCATCGCCGGCTTCATTATTACCTTTATTAATGCTGTCGGTGGAGTAAGTATCGGCATCGGCCGCGGTTTAAGTTTTAGTGATGCTGTCGATACGTTCGGCTTGCTGACTATCGGAGATGGTTTGGTGAGTATCCTTCCGTCCCTGCTGGTGTCAGTTTGTGCTGGTATAATTGTAACCAGAGTTCGCTCTACTGACGCGATCACTCAGCAGCAAACGATAATTTCAGAGCTCTCCGCTCAGCCGCAGGCAATTGTCATTGCTTCGATAGTGCTGCTTGCTCTCGGCCTGGTTCCTGGATTGCCGCTGATACCGTTCGTTACAGTTGGCTTGCTGCTGCTTCTGTCAGCCGGATGGCTGATGGCCAGAGCGAGGCGTGGTTTCGAAACAGTGGAAGCGACAATAATTTCTGATGGGGCGGCCCGTTCTGCGCTTAGAGGACTTCCCGTCTCGACTTCCGCCGCTGGTCTGGCCGGCGGTGCTGATTATGCGGCGCTTGAGGCACCTCAGGTTCTCTCTCTAGCGTTGGGAAGAAATGCCTTTGAGAAGATCATTGGTCGTCCCGAACAGGAGATGTTGTTTCGCCGGGCTGAAGCTGTCTGGAGGAAGCGTCTGTACCGCGAGCAGGGACTGCCGCTGCCGGATATCGCCTTAAACAGAGATGACAGTTTAGCGCCTGATGCTTTTGAAATTAGTGTCAGGGATGAGGCTGTGCGTCGTGGAACCATTTCATCTGACAGTTTGTTTGCCGGACTTTCTCCGAGGTCACTAGAACTGCTCGGCATAAGAGCCGAATCAGCTGCGCGTCACCCTCTCTCGCTTGCGAGCGGAAGCTGGCTGCGGCGTGAAGTCTCCGGGAGGGATGCGCTAAAGCGCCTCGAAGTGCCGGTTTACAGCGCCGGAGAATATCTTGTGCTCGAGTCCGTTAGGGCGTTTTCAGACATGATCGAATCGGTTTTTGGTCTGGATGAGCTTAAGCGGATGGTTGGGCGGTTAGCTGAACGGCATCCCGGGCTTTGTGCTGAGGTATTTGATGCGGGTGTTATCAACTACGCGGAATTCACAGATATTATTCGGCGGCTGGTGAGGGAACGTGTTAACGTCAGGGATCTAAAGGTAATTATTGAAGGAATTGCAGAATACCGTTCGCTAAATCCGGATGTAGAAGATCGGCAGCGGTGGCTCGAAGGCCTTCACGGTTTTCTGCGCAGAGTATTGTCGCGAAAGATTATTTCAGCTGCGCTCTCTCCCGGCGGACAACTCAGAATGTTTGTGCTGTCGCGGGAGCTTGAAGAGGAGTTTCAGAGCGCATCCGCAATGTGGGACGGGGCCAGAAGCAGACCGCCAATCGAACCAATGATTGAGCGACAACTTCGGCAGAATGCGGAAACGATGTTTGCGCCGGTGCTTTCGAAGGGCATGACCCCAGTGGTTCTAGTTTGTTCAGCCGCGATTCGACCGGCGGTCAATGAGTTTTTTGCTTATCAGCTTGACGGGAGAGATTGGTTTAGAACCGTCGCCTTCGAGGAACTAGACGGAACTGTGCCCGTGGAGTCGGTTGGTGTGCTTGGGGCCGAGCGTGCTCACGCGTAACGAGAGGATAAAATGGACGAACGACAAGATTCAGTGAGTGCGAATGTCGGCGGCGCTTCCGGGGACGCGGGCAGCAAGTATCATGTGTCTTTTCGCATCGACGAGCGCTTTCAAATACAAGCTCACTTGCACTCAACAAGAACTTCAGATGCGCATCAAGCGATCGATACAGTTGAAACGGAAGCGATTGTCCTCTGGATGCTTAGACATCCGCTTGCAATTCATTCGGATGCTGCCGCGCGATTTGGACGTCGCATCGAGACAATTAAATCCCTTAATTTATCGACTCCTAAGATTA
>JAGRAN010000101.1:0-21073 GCA_020434585.1 Bdellovibrionales bacterium | reverse complement strand
GCAAGGCGTTTGTTGTTACTGATTTTACGTACGGCAAGCCGCTCACTGCTTCACGTTCTGCAGGTGCGGAGCTTCAACGACGGTTTGTCGAGGTTGTTGATAATCTAGCTGTGCTGCACGAGCACGGAATAGTTTTAGGAAACATCAGCGACGTTACCTTTATGGTGACGGGGGATGGTCGAGTAATGATCCAGGGTCTGCTCGGCGATTTTGGTGCAGAAGCCAGCGGGACAGCAGTGCTTCCTAACGCAGATACGATGCAGTATTTGGCTCCTGAGCAGCGCGGCGGTTCCGCTGCGACTACCGCGTCCGACATATTTTCGCTTGGGCTATTCGCCTACCGGCTGTTTACCGGACGTCACATTGCTAAAGAGAAGGGACCGCTTACTCGCCCAGATGAGGCAATCGCGATGGCTCCAGCTCCCTCAGTTATCGGCAGCAAGGTCCCGCTCTGGGTCGATGCGGTACTGGCCAAATGTCTCGAAACGCATTCTGAATCCAGATACCATAATGCGCAGGAGCTTCGCGTTGCTGTTCACGAAGCAATGGCTTCGGGGCAGGTCCCAGAAAGTGCGTCCAAGTGGGCGCAGCGAACAGTGATGGTGCGGCCGAATACCGTTGGAACCCTGCGTCAGCAGGTGTCGGAAGGTGATTCCTCTCCGGAGCACCGTGGTGCGCGTGATGCGGGCCATGCCCGTCAGCAGGCGCCACTCCCCGCTATTCAGGGCTCTGACGAACTCGCGGTGATGTACCAAGGCGAGGGCGTAAAGCCTGCCAAGTTCGCTATGACGGTTTTTGTTTCGCTAATTCTCGGTGTTGCTGCAGCGGGTGGAATTTACCTTTACAACAAACCTGCGCCTCAACCGGTTTACTCGGATTTAGCGGAAGAAATGAAGCTTCACGAACAGGCCGCCTCACCTGAGCTGCGCCTGCCGATGCGCGACATGGTGGCGCCTGGAGTGCCGCTGGCAAGAAAGAAGCAAGCGTTGAAAATTATTGCTGAGAGCAGCGACCCTGTTGCTTACCCAGTGCTGGTTTCGACCGTGCGCGGAGCCAAAGGCGCAGAGTTAAGAACTGCCGCTGCACAGTACATTGTAGAGCGACTCCGCCGTGAGAACTTGCTGCGAAGTGCAGAGGTTATTGGCAAATGGTTTGCCACGGTTGAGCAGGCCAATTTGAGCCCCGCGTCGTCACCGGCGTACACTCATTTGTTGAATTCACTAGATCGCACCTTGCCGCTCGACGCACGTCGGTTTGCGTTGAGCAAGGCGTATGCTTTTGAGCAAATCGTATCGCTGCAGATTGCCGCTGCGTTGTGTCTCGACGAAGCGGACCCAGGTAGTTTTCTACCAGTGCTCAGAGAGTTTCTTTCCGATCAGTATCCAATGGACGAGCTGCAGCACCGCAATGTAGGTGCGCTGATTTTGTCCAACCGTACATTGGCCCTCGCGTTTGACGAAGAAGTTGCATCCGACCTGCAATCGTTTTCCCCAGGTGACCTGGCGTGGGTGCTGGTGCGCTTGGCCGAATCGGACAGCAATATTATTTTTGATGTTGCCGCGGAGACGCTGCGACGCAATATCGTTCCCCCGTATCAGGCAATTTTTCTTAAAACGCTCGTAGACGCAGACCGCTATAATCTGCCGCCGGCAGTTAGGAGATCGCTGGCGCGCGGTGCGCGGGGCGAACTGGAGGAGCGCGATGTGATTTCGATTGGCCGCTGGACCGCCCGCGAGGCAGAGCCGGTGCTTTTAGCGATATCAGCTATTGCCAACGACAAGGATGTTGCCTTGGCGGCGTTTGATACCTTAGCCGCGCGCAGTTTGGAAACGGAGCCAGCTAGAAGTTTGGTTTCATGGGTTAAGCGCAATTACTGGGATTATCGGGAACAGCTCGTTAAAGCAGTCGGCATCTTGGGTAACATCGAAATTGCAAGTCCGGAGCAAATTGAGTACGCGTTTGACAAACTCATGCCGTTTGCTGCGGGCGGGCAGCTAATCAAAGTAATGATAAACACTAATGACGAGATGCTGCTCGAGAAGACTCTGGAAAGAATTGGGGAGGCTGCGCCGGTAGATGAAATTATCCCGCTGCTAACTCACGATTCGAAGGAAATTCGCATAGCCGCAATTCACGCACTTAAAGGGCACAACGAACTGAGCGTGCTTCAGGCGATTTACCATGCATACGACCGAGAAAAGGATGCCGACGTTAAGGAGGTCTACCACAAGCTGCATTGGGTGACTCGTAACCGAGCCGGCGAAGAACAACCCTCAGGGACGAATGAAGCTGCTCCTTCTGGTGCAGCTGCCCCTGGCGCGGATGAGATGGCAATACCGCGGAGTTAGGTTGCGCGGGGGTTTTAAAGGGTCAAATGTTCGCACTCGAAATTGATTTTCAGGATGGTGTAAGTCCGCCGGAGATTCTTCTGGTCAGACGTCCGCACGCCATTATCGGCTCGAGTGAATATGCTCACGTATTAATCGAGGGATCCGCGGCAAGCTTATATGAACTGCGCCTTACTCGGGGTGTCGGGGCAGAGTTTAGGTGCCAGCCGATTAGTAAATCTGACAATGCTCCGGCTATGCCGCCTTTCTTGGACGGAGTTTACTCCGGCGAGGCGGAAGTATCGTTGGGCGAAATCACTACTCATATAACTAGCATTGATATTGACCTGGCTCTAAAGCCGAACGAATCGCCAGATTTGGCTGGAGTTAGAATATTGCGGCGCGCCCTTTGCGATCCGCTGCCCGTTTTTCCGGCGGTGGCGGTCTTGGGAACTAATCCGATATTCCTATCCTTCTGTCAGGACGATCAGGTTGTCATCGGCCGTTCGCGGAAATGTGCATTGAGACTCGATTCATCCGACGTTTCAAGCGAACATGTTCGCGTTGGTATGGAGGATGGCAACTTTTGGGTAGAGGATCTTGGCAGCACCAATGGAACTTTTGTTGACGGAGAGAGGGTCTCCGGCAGGCGTTTTATTGCTTCCAGTGAGCACATTGCGATTGGCGCAGAGTACGCAATAGCCGTAGTCGGCAATCAGGAAGACGTAGCTCGGCTGCGCGATAAGAAATCGAATGAGCGGCCTGAGCCGGCGCCCTCAGTTTTGTCTTATCCCTGCGTTGTTTCAGAATCAGAGGTGGTTCGGCCTGCTCGCGTGGTTGTTGCGCCGCTTAGCTCGCTGACCGTGGGCCGCGATCCGTCAAACGACATTTGGATCGGTGAGGCTCATATCTCACGTGTTCATCTGGAGATTACCTCGGATGCTCATGGGCAAATGATGCTCATCGATCGCAGCAGTAATGGTACTTTTCTTGACGGAGAGCGACTGCCCCGCGAAATTCCCGTTCCGGCGCTTGGTGGCTTGAATGTGATTACTTTAGGGTCTGGCATTGAGCTTGGCCTTTGCTCTAGCGAGGCCGATGAAAGGGCGTTTGTCGGAGACTCCGCTTCCGGACGCAGCAGGCAACCCACCCCGGTTGGAAGTGGGTCGGAAGGGGAGTTGAGCGAGTTCCGAGAGATGATGAGTGGCGGCCGACGTGCTGTAGAAGAAACCCACATCGTAATGCCCGACGGAGAGCGTTTAGGCGCCTTTGCTTCAACTCAAGAAAAGCTAGGCGCCCCCGAGGCCAACCCCCCGGAATCATTCGGTGTTTTTGAGAAGCTCGCGCAGCGTGCCGGGAATCGAGCCGGATATGCTCCCGAAGAAGAACCGTTTTTGCCCCCAAATGGATCTGAAAGTACAGGGTATAATGAATTGTCGAAGCCGGAGTTTTTGGATGTTCCGCCCGGTGAGACTCTGGCTGCTGGACCAGAACACATTCCCGTAATGGGGAAATTTAGCCGCGTGGTTTTAGGTGCGGCGGTGGTTTTGATGATAGTGGTGGTATTGCTATTGTTCGTTTGGTTTGTCGGCCCTGACATGTTTCACAATTTTTAGCGTGACGCGCTGTCCTGATTAAAAAAGCGCGGACAGAGGAATGCAGGATACAGAATTAACATTTATGCGCTGTCCCAGTTGCCGCAGCTTGGTTCCTGCGACGGCCAGACGCTGTCGAATGTGCGGATTCGATTTAGCTTCGCATAAGGCTGGGGAAGGCGACCAGGGCGGTGACGCGCCAAAGAAAAGCAGAGTTCGCCAGCGAACGATGTCGGTCTCAAGTGAGGAGGTCGAAGAGGCTAAGGCACAAGGCGATTTTGAGCCTGAAATGGAGGAGTTGCCTGAGCCAAACCCGCCGAAATTTTCGCAGCCGCCTGAGATAGAAGAAGAACCCGAGCCCGCGTTCGCGGATCATTTTGCCGGTGACGCTTCCGAGGAGCCAACCGAACGAGAATCAACTTTGCCGGAGCCTGACGAAGAATCAGACGAAGACTTCATTCGTAGAATCAGTCAAGCTGCGCGTGCAATGAGACCTGAAGATGAAGAGGAGTCGTCTGAGGAGTCGTCTGAGGAAGACGACAGTTCCGACGACTCGGACGACGATGACGATACCGGTGCAGTCGACGCTTCTGGATCCGACGACGAGGAAGGCGCTCCGAAACGTAAGCGCAGACGACGAAGAAGGCGCAGAAAGAAGAAGGGCGATGGCGCCGAAGACGCTGCTGCAAACGAGCCTGCACAGCAAGCGAAAGATGCAGCGACTAAGCCTGAGCCGCGTGAAGAGAAGCCACGAGCGGCAAAGGCTCGTGTAGAGGAAGACGTCGAGCCGGCGAAACCCGAACCCGCCAAGTCCGAGCCGGTGAAGGCCGCAACATCTAAATCAGAATCTGTTAAGGCAGCGCCGCCTAAAGCAGCGCCCGAGCCTGTAGCGGAGCCTGAGCCGGAACCAGAGATTCAACAGGAAGAAGTTTTGCCGCGTCAGAAACGCAAGAGAAAACCACGTAAGGAACCTGAGCTAATGAGCAATAAAAAGCGCAACTCAGTAGAGATGAATTCCAAACCGGCCTTAAATGAGGACGGCGGTTTGCTTGGCTGGCTGGTTCATTACGACGAGGACGGCGACGGTGAGGCAATTGAAATTCGCACTGGTAGATTTTTCATTTGTAATGAACAGCTGAAGGATACAGACTTAGTTATCGATGACGATTCGCTTTCGACGCCGCACTGTGTAGTAAAGGCTTCGTTTGGCGAAGGATTAATTGTTCAGGATCTCTTGAGTGAGGCGGGTACGTTCATTAAGCGAGCCGAAGAAGACAATTTCCTTCAGTATGAAGAGGCGGTGCCTGTTGAGCACGGCGACTGGGTAAGGCTTGGCAATTACGAAATGCTGGTTTGCTTGGTCGATCTTCCTGAACCGAAAGGAGGATGAGGTGCGTGAATCTATTTCAGCGCATCTTTTTCATTTGCTTGCTGGTGTTAACAGCAACTGCCTGCTCGCGAGAAGAGCTGATTGATAATCTGTCCCAGCGGGAGTCCATTGAAGTATTATCTCTGCTGAACCAGTCGGGCATTCACGCCGAGCGCCAGAAGAACTCTCGCGGCTCGGAATCCAAATATACAATTTACGTAAGCAACGGCGATAAGCAGCAGGCGACTGACGTGCTGCACCGATATGGCTTTCCGCGCGAAGTGGAGGAAAGCGTTGAATCTCTTACCCGGCAGCACGGTTTTGTTCCCAATCCAGCTCAGCTGAACGAGGTCCGGTTGGACCGAGCTTTAGCCGCCGAACTTGAGCGCTTGCTGGGGGCCGTCAGCGGTGTGGTGGACGCGAAAGTTATTGTTCGATCAAACCTTGCGACTGACGGCGATGAGTCGAAGCCACGTGCCTCCGTCGTTGTACGCTACGTCTCGAGTGCCGGGAAGCAGCCGTTCACGGACGATCAGGTTCGTGAAATGGTCGCGAATTCGGTTCCGGGCTTAAGTGCGGACTCGGTTACAGTTTCGGTCTCGCGCATTTTCGGTCCGGGTGAGGGCGGATCGATTATGGGCAGCGATCGAATAAATCCGCTGGAAACTCTCGAACCATTTGAATTTCAAGTTCCGAATTCGCAGCGTTCGGACGCACAGCGTCAGGTTGCGTTGCTCGCGGTAGTTTTTGCTGCGGTTGGCCTAGTGCTTGGGATAGGGTTTGGCTGGAGTGCCGGCAAGCGCCGCACCGAACGTGCGCTGCGCAGATTGAGCGGTCCCGCAGAGAACGATAATTTTTTCATTGAGTCAGGCAGCCCCAAAAAGCCAGGTAAGCTTACCGGTGGCTCGCAGCGATAGGAGCGGTATATGGGTGATTTGTGGAGATTCAGAACGCTGGGCGTGCGAGAGCAGGCCGTAGTGGCGCTCTCGGTTTTACTCGACGGTCATGACGCCAGCGACTATCTCGGCAGCGACAAAGAGCGCAGCGTAGCACTTTCGCGCGCCGCCAAGGATCTTGCTGAACTAGCACCGGAACTCAGGATGCCCCTTGCCGGAACTTTGCTTCGCCGGGCGTTGGCTAAGATAGATCAGGACTGAATGGAGACTGATGTCTGCGGGAGACAAGCTTCATGCGCTGCTAAGAACCTGCGAAGCAGATGAGCAGAATGCCGCGCGCGAATTCAGCATGCTCCAAGGGGTATTGGAGGAGCGTCAGGCGAAGCTTCAGGCGCTTAATCGTCAGCGGGGAGAGCTTCTAGAAAAGCTGGCTGGTTTGGACCTTGAGCGCAAGTCAGGAGGACCAAACAGCAGCAGCGGCAAAGCAGTTTCTTCGATTACCAGCTATACAAAGCGTTTGACAGTCCAGATTGAGAAGCTTGAAGATACAATACAAGAATCAGCGGTTGATGTGGCTAGGGCTGAACAGCGCTGCGGCATTGCTGAAGAGGAGCTGATTGAAGCGAGAATCGAAAAGAAAAAAATCGAAAAATTAATCAGCGGTCGTGAGCAGGTTGAACGAAATACTCAACAAGCGCGAGAAGAAGTTTCAAACGACGAACTGAGTAGCGGAAAACATAGAAAGTAAAATGCCGGCGCCTCCCCAGGGAACAATTGCAGACGACAGCGGCCAGGACCTCGCCGAGTGGGATCCGGAGCATCGTTTGGCTGACGCCCCTCTCAACGAACTGCGCTTCGGACTTGGCTTCCTTAGAGCGCGTCCGCAGCGCTGGTTCGAATCATTCGGGTCGGACTGGTTCCCTCTGTTTCATGGGCTGGGTGCTGAGGCGGCAGTCGTTTCGGTTGAAACCGGTTTTGTTTTTCCAGAAGAACTGGACCGGGTAACTCCGATTGAAATTGACGGCGAAGTGGGAGTTATCGGTTTCGACCGGCACTCCGAAGATATTATTTGCGCAACGGTTGCTTCGGGCATGCCCGAGCTCGCCAGCGATATTGTGATGGAGTACATCGAGCGGCGTCTTATCTCGACACTATCGCGAAACTGGAACGGCCCCGACGAATTAGAATGTTTTTATATTCCGCCTGAAAAAACAGAGGCTGCGGAAGTTGTTGGTGTAATTCGGCTTCGCGTAACGGTAAATGAGCAGGAAATTGGAGTTTGGTTTGGCATCGGTCCCCGTGCTGTTGAGCGGCTCGACCTAATGTGGCGTGACGAGATAGTCCGCATTCGCCAGGACCAGCTCGGTGAGCTGAGTGATGAGCTTGAAACTGTCCAGGTGGAAATAGCGGAGCTGGCCGTGCCGCCGGCGATGCTGATCGACTACATGCGTGGTGGAACCACGGTCGACCTGGGAGTGCCGGTCAGCAGCGAAGTCTTCGTTCGAGTGGGCGAACGCCTTTTGGCGCGCGGAGAGCTTTGCCGCTTTAACGGTCGCTTTGCGGTAAAAATAACAGATTTAAATGTGGCTGCACCTGAAGCCCCTGACGCGACTACACGGGTGCAAATTTCCGTAGCCGAGGTAGAACTCGACTCGGTGGCGCTGCTTGAGATTTCGCAAATCGGCGCTTACCTACCTACCGCTGTTGGCGTGTCTGATACAGTGTCGATGCTGATTAGCGGCGAAAACGTTGCGGAAGCCCGCTTGGGTGAGTTGGACGGTCGATTTGCGATAAATGTCTTGCCGAAATAGGTAATTTGGGTCATGCCTGTAGGTATGACCTCACCTGAGCTAACAACAGAAGAATTCTTACTTCTTTGGGCTAATTTCGGCCTGCCTCTAGTTTCAATTGTTTTGATTGCGCTTCTTGCGCTGCTGTTCAGTTCTTACGTGAAGATCGTTACTGTCCTGGGAATTTTGCGCGCTGGCCTCGGCGCAGGCAGTGTCCCAGCGATAGTGGTTACTAGCGGACTAGCGCTAGCGCTTTCTTTCTTCGTTATGTTTCCAACATTAAAAGGCGTGACCAAAGCGATGCACGCAGAAGCTCGCCAGGGGGCCTCCCAGGCGGAGGTTCTTGCCGCGGGGGTTTCGCGCTGGAAAGTGTTTTTGGAAAAGCACGCGGATGAAGCTACGACCGATGCCTTTGCAAAATTAGCGGCTAAATCGGACGGCGATGCACCTGAGCAGCATGTAGGAAGCTGGAGAGTATTAGCGCCGGCATTCGTGGTTTCGGAGCTTAAGCGCGCGTTCGCAACTGGTCTCAGCATCTTTCTGCCATTCTTGGCGATCGATTTAATTGTTGCGAATGTCCTTGTTGCAATTGGTTTGGTTCACTTTAGTCCGCTTATTGCCTCCTTACCACTCAAGCTGCTGCTGTTCGTGGTTGTTGATGGTTGGGGTCTGATTACTACCAACTTAGTTGAAACTTACGTTTAGGCGCGAGAATGGATTTTTCAATTGTCGGAAACGCTTTGGCGCTGACTGCTCAAACAGCGCTAGTGCTTGCCGCAGTCGCGGCAGGGGCGGCTTTTGTAGTGGGGCTTTTTCAGGCTGCAACTCAGATCACCGACGACTCTATTTCCTTTGTTGCTAAACTTTCAGCGATCACGCTTGCCCTGTACGTTGTCGGCAGTACTTTTGCCGGACAGATTGAAGACTTTGCCCGCAGCGTCTGGAACGGGAAAGAGTATTTTTACTAAATCCGATGGCGGCCGGAATCCTCGCATTGGTAGTTCGGTTCGGAGTCTTTCTCGGCGCATTAGCGCTGCTCCCGAGGCGCATAGTTCCATTTTCTGCACACGCGGCAATTGGAATGTCGCTCATTTTGTTCGCGGTTCCAGCCTTAAATCTTGAATCAGCTGAGGGCGCGGCTGCGTTGGCGGGTCTGCATCGAATGTCCTTCAGCTTCGATTTAAGAATTGTACTGCTTGAGGCAACGGTTGGACTGGTATTGGCGCTTGCTGCATCGACTGCTGCCTATGGAGCTAGAATCGGAGCGCGCTGGGTGTCGGTTAGTGCTTGTGCAGCGCATTTCGACGCGGAAAATACCGGCGCAGAGCCGAGTCTCGAGCCACAGCTTCAGCGTCTGGAATATCTTTTTGTCCTTGTTTTTGTAACAGCCGTATTTAGTTCACCTAAGCTTGCAGCCGGAGTGGTCGGGTTGTGTGCAGAGTCGCTTGCGCCGTCAACGGTGAGAGGTATTTTTTCTGGTGAAGGGGAGGTGCTGCGCGGTGTTGTGTCTTATGTCGGCTCCAGCGCGCTAACATTGGCCCTGCTTTTTGCGCTGCCGGCATTTGTGATTACAACCTCTGTTTCGTTCAGCGCAGTTTTGTTAGGTAGGCTTGTTCCGAAAGCGGCGAGTACTTCTACGATTGCTTCAATTATCCTTCCATTGATTTTGCTGGTTTTTTCGCTCTGCATTTATCCGTTTGCGGCGTCTGTCGAACCAAACGTCAAGCGAACTGCGAGTCCTGAATATGTTGACGGGGTGTTGAAACCAGCGATGGATCAAACGCATGAGTGACGAAAGTAAAAGTTATCCGCCGTCCGACTTGAAGCTGGAGCGACTCCGGCGCCAGGGAATAATCGCGCGGAGTTCAGAGGTTTCTTCCTTCGGAGTGATCATTGGACTAATCATCGCTTGTTCTGCACTCGCGAGCGGCGCCGGAAGTTCTGTAGCAACTCTGCTAAAGCGCTGCCTTGCAGGCGCTTGCGCCGATACTCCGGCTCAAACTGTAGCTGAGGGGTTCTCAACGGTGTTGATCGTCAACGGCTTAGTGTTTGTATTGATTGTCGGCTGCCTCGTGCTTGTCGAGATAGTGCAGAACAAAGGGTTGTTTACCCCCGGCGCATGGCGGTTTAATTTTGCGATACCGTTTTCGTTTTCTCAGAATCTCGGGGAGACACGTCGCCGCTTTCCCGGATTTATTTTTAAGAACGGGCTGTTTGCCTGCGGCTGGATTGCGGTGTGCTATATGCTCCTTATCGCTGCTTTTCAGGAGATTATTCCTAGTGTTACAATGCTAACAGCGTCTGAGTTTGATCCAGACCAACTGGGATTTTATCAACGATTTGTGGTGCAGGTGTTGATTGCATCGGCTGCTGCAGGCTTCTTCTTCGCGGTGCTTTCCTGGTTCGTTGCGATTCTGCAGTTTCGGCGCGAGCACCAAATGAGCCGTTCCGAATTGGAGCAGGAATACCGCGAGATGGAACCACCGCCAGAACTGCGGCGGGCACGCCAGGAACTAAGGGATTTGTAGACTGCTGTTATGGCTGACCGAGAAAAGCGAAGTGCGACCATAGCTATTCGGCGCGGCACGCGCAAAGCTGATGGCGAAGATGCCGCAGTGTCGACGAATGCCGAGACTATTCCCCGCAACCCAGTAATTCAGGAAACTCAGATTCCGCAGCGCGCCTCGGCCCCGAGCACGTCTAGCGACGACCTGGGCCGCATCGTGGAAGACAGGGCCGTAGAAAAACTCGCCGCTTCGCCCGTGAGCGTTCTGCTGCCAAAGCTTGGCAGCGTAGCTGCTCTACACTTTCATCGCGAACTGCTGGAAAATCGCCTGGAGCTATTATCTGAGTCTCAGGCCGAACAGCCGTCGAGTGAGACTACAATGCTTAAGCAAGTTCTGAACTGGCTGTCTCTCGAAGGGGGAAATTAGTGACAGATTACATGGGTGCCTACTCCAGCGAAGTCGTTGCCGGTATCTATGAGCTGGGCAGAATGTATTTCGATATGGGCTATTCAGGTCCGGCTGAAAGAATATTTACGGGTCTAGCCTCAAGTGCTCCTGGTCAGACTCCGGCTCTCGTTGGACTAGGTCTGCTGCGTCTTGAGCAAGGCCGAGTAGAAGATGCTGTGGCTCTGCTTGGTCGCGAACTTGAGACAGGTAACTTTCACGTCGAAGCTAAGATGGGACTTGCAGCCGCTTGCCTCGCTCGTGGCGATATGGCGAAAGCCAAGTCTATTCTAGTTCCCTTAGCTGCGGATCTTGAGGGACTGCGAGGAGCAATTTCACCTGCCGTCAGAGACCTTTGGGAAGCGATGGCTCTGCGCTGTGACGCGTGAATCTAGATACGAGTGCAAAAAAAAGGGGCCCGTAGGCCCCTTTCGTGTATTAGCTAGCCTTCAATTTTGCTGATTTTTGATCCTTCAAGCGAAAGATCGGCCATCAGGCCTTTTTGGCCAAATACGAATCCAACAATCGACTTGTTGGTAGTAGTGGTGGTGTTAAGCGACCCGTCTGCGCCAATTTCTGCGACAGCAACTGAGCCATCTACACCGACTTCCCAGCCGCTGCTCTTTTGGAACTTTGTCAGCGCTTCTTCGGTCATAAAAGCGATAATCATCGACTTAGTTTGAGCGCCAGCAGTCAGTCCCAAGGAAGCAGCCTTGGTGCTGTAAAAATCTACAGGCTTATTCTCGATAAACAATACGCCCTTACCGTATTCACCGCCCACAACGAGTCCTGCGGAAGTTACGCTAGGAAAAACCAGGTATCCTTTCGACTTAGAAAGGAAATCCTTTCCGTCATGAACATCAGTGAAAAATTTATCGAGTGATTTCATCGCGTCGTTTTTGAGCTCCATACGCTCATCAGCGACAGCGCTGCTTTGAAACGCGAATACAGCCGCTACGACGGTTGCAAGCGCAAGAAGAAAATTACGACGTAACATAGTCTACCTCCGAGTTAGCATGTGCTGTATTGCAGCTCGCATGCCGATTGTCCGAGTTAATCTCAATCCAAAAGGATTTTGTCGGATCCTACGTCTGCGCTTTGTTAGAAGAAATTAGGGCAAGCCCCGATTACCGCTGGGGGAAAGGGAGAGTTAAAAAATACTAAAGTAAGAGTTAATAGCTAAGAATCATCGTCTTCGACAATGCTAGCATCAACAGTTTGCTTTACTGCGTTTTCAACAGTTGCCCGCTGCGACTGAGGAAGTCCGTTTGCGCCAAACATCTTGTCTGCTTCTTCGTGAATAAGTTTAAACAAATGTTCACGCTCTTCAGCAGTCATCGGTCTGGTCGGGCGGCGCACTCTTGACGACTTGGCCTGTTTCTCGGCTCCACGAACGTCGCTGACGTCCGAAACTTTGCCGGTCTGAACAGCCTTAGTGGACTCAACCTTACCGGTCGAGGCTGAAGCAGGAGGCTTATTTCCACTGATTTTCTTTACCATGGCCGTCTCCTACGCGGCGTTGCTTAACACTATATCAGGTGCCCCAAGAATTCCGAGGCCAGCAGTAATCCTGCTGCGAGTACCAAAAGAACAACTGCAGCTCCGCTAATCAATTCGCTGAACGGTCCAACAAACCCATCGCGTTTCAAAGACTGCGCAATCGGTCTCAGTCCGGGTCTTATCTTCAGTGAGCCGACACTCTTTTTCGGGTTAGCGAGCTTAGTGAATACAAACTGTAAAATCTGTTTGTGTTCACGAATTACGTTGAGTTCGTCTACGTCCCAGTCGGTTGCGACTTGGCGCATTGATTTGCCTTCCCAATACACCTGCCACATGACTGACTGATGAACCGGTTCCAGCTCGGCAATTATTCCAATCATTCGCTTGTATTCAATTGCTCTGTCGGCACCGCCTTTTTCAAGTTCGTGCAGAGTAGCAAGCATGCTGGCGCTAGCAAGTAACTGCCTAACAGAGCTGCGCATGGAGTCTTCTTCGCCTTTCTCTACGGCACTTGCCGGCAGCAAGCCCTCGCGCAGTTCGGGAAAAACATTGAACAACATCGCAGATATTTCACGCGATTCCTGTTCGCCTGGAGCATCCGCTCCAACTCCGCGCTGCCAGCTTTTCGATTTGCGAGCTTCTTCTGTTGAAGATTCATGAATGCGTCTGCGCGCGTATGCTCTAAACGGTACGCCTCGTGCTGGGTCGTAGCGTCTGGCGGAGAAAATTAGACCTTCATACGCTCCTCCGTCTAGACCATCGAGCTGCCAGTCGAGATTCCACGCGCGAGCGACTGAGCGCGCGATTGACGCAGCCCAGCCTTGATGGTCTTCCACCAGCTTAGCGACGAGTTCTTCGCTGCCGGCTTCGTAGCCCATGTAGTCTTCAGCGCTTCCGGAGGCCATAGTCTTATGATGTTAGAAATGAAGGATAATGACGAATTATTTTTGGAGGAGCGAAATAGCCGTGCGTTTTGCGCGGTTATTGTGTGGTGGGAATAAAAAAGGGGCTGTAAGCAGCCCCTTTTTTGTCGACCAAGTCGTCGCTCTTATGCTCGGCGGCGATGAATGCTTTCAACCGCTGCCTGATCGTTTTTCTCGATGCGTCGGCGTCGGCTGCGTCGTCGTCGTCGAGTGCGCTTAGGCTTCTCGCCGTCACGGGCAGTGAAGACTTCGGCTTTAACTTCGCTCTCAGAACCTTCTGAGTTCGTGAGAATCAGCTCAAGCCGCTCCAGCGCACGCTTTTTTACTCTCGAAATATGGCACCTGCTATAGCCGAGCGACTTGGCGATATCTACCAGCGCCTCTTCTCCCTGGAACGAGCGAATAATTACTTCGCGCTCCAGATCGTCGAGCTTGGCACATGCCTCTTCACACACACGCGCATTTTCCTTCTTCAGGTAAATGCTTTCCGGTCCTTCGGCATCGCGGCTTGCGCCCTCGAAATAGTCGCCTGAAGGAGTATATAAATCTGTTCCAGCAGCCGCAGTTTCTGCAGCGTCCGCACCGAACGCAAGAACCACGTTGCTTGAGTTTACAGCGTTAGCAACCGCACGTACCAAATAGCCGCGCAGGTGGTAGAAATAAAATGTCATGAAGCTTGCGCCGTTTTCGGGATCGAAGCGCTGAGCTGCTTCGCAAAGCGTGAGATCGACAATGCTGTCTATCTCTTCGGCGTTCATGTGAGCTCGCCAGCGTCGCAGCATGCTGCGTGCAAGCTTACGTCCGTTTTCACGGTGCTCAAGGATTAAACCGTCGATGTCGTTAGCTGCGCTCGGACGCGCGGTGCTATCAGGTTCCGTGTTTTCCAGCTGCTCATCGATGCTTGCGTGACCAACTTGATAACTCATGTGAAACACCCTCTATTCTTGACTAAAACCGCAGTGACGCTGACTTTGCGTCCTGACACCCTCTAGTCAGAGATAGGGGGGAACCCGCTTCAGAAAAATATTAAGTGGCTGATATTATTAAGAAAACATAGCGTCGCAGTCAGCTGATTTTAATCCTGGACCGTTTGAGAAACGCCGTGATAGCCTCAATGTTATTGGGCACTTAGTTAAGGTGCCGGATTGGCTTGACGCTGTGTTAGCGGATGGCTAGACTCCCGCCCGGACGGCCTTGATAGGTGCGGTTTCGGCCTGAGGCGCTCGGAAGTTGCGGGCGGCGGGAACACGGTTTGTGGAGCATATTTAACGATTATGGACCTAGCAGAAGTAGCATCCTTTCTTTGTCTGAGCATTCTGGTGCTTTCGATCGTATTTGGCGACTAGTCGAAAGCCCGCCGCGGCTTGCTGGTAAAGCGTTCCTGCGGTGGCCTCGACTCAGCTCCCTAATTTTATCCATACTATTTCTATATCCGCTGCTTGGGCTCGTGCCAGTTTACGAAGTATCTGAGGCGCGAGAAGGGGTCGTAGTTAACGAAATCCTCGACTCCGGAAATCTCGTTCTGCCTCGGAGAAATGGTGAGCTAGTTCCGTCAAAACCGATTTTATTTCATTGGATAGGCATGTTGATCGCCGAGTCTACCGACGGTTTTGGCGCATATGAGCTCAGGCTGCCTTCGGCGCTTGCTGCGACTACCTTCCTGTTCTTTTTCGTGGGCTTTTTGAAATCTATCGCTGGATCGACAGTAGCTGTCTTATCCTTCTTGATACTGCTGTTTAGCTACGGCTTCTTACAGCTAAGTCAGGATGGTCGCGTCGACATGCTGATGCTGCTTTTTGCGGACGGTGCGATTCTCTGCTGGCTGAGTGGATATTGGCGTGAACGGCTGCGGGGAAGGGGAGCGGCGGACCTGACGGGAGCTTATTTCGCGGCTGCTGCGCTGCTTCTTGGATTTTCTATTCTAGCCAAAGGACCCTTGGGGTGCGTCTTGGCGCTGATTACCATTTCCGCAGTGACCGTTTTTGAAGAGGGTTGGGATGCTCTGCGGGAGTTGTTTCGACCGCAGTGGCTAATTGCGCTGCTGGTGCCGCTGCCTTGGTATTTTTTGGCCGGTGCGCAAGGCAACTCCGAGTTCTTTGCCAGGCAGGTTCTGTTTGAAAATTTCACCCGATTTGTTGGAGGCGAAGGGATTGTTCACCGACCGTTTTACTTTTACCTAGAGCATATGTGGTCGCAGACGCTGCCCTGGCTGTTGATAGTTGCCGCGGTTGCAGTCGTGCTCTTTGTTCGAGGGCGTCCAATGCTGGGCAGTCTGACGCGAGCGGAGCGCTTCGTATTTAGTTCAGGGCTTCTCTGGTTCTTCGTCGGTGTATTGTTTCTTAGCCTCTCCTCCGGCAAACGGCGGGCGTATTTGCTTCCTTTACTTCCTGGTTATGCAATGGCTTCGAGTGTATTTCTCGTCGACTGGTGGCGCCGCTTCGTAGTTTGCGATGACACGGGGCGAATGTATGAATCCTTTAGTCGAGCAGCGCTTGTAGGCGGTCTGACTGCTATGGCGGTGCTGGTCTGTTCCGCGATTGCTTGGGTTGCGCTCGCGATCGTACCAGAGTCGTCGCTAAATTTTCTAAACCGGCATTTCGGCTTTGAAGCCGTCGCTACTTTTAAGGCGTTCAGCCGAGTAATCGAAGTTTTTCCTGGCTGGCTGCTGGCAGCGAGTGCGGTGCTCTGCTCTGCGGCTGTAATGTATTGGCTGCTCGGGGCGCTGCGGCGCAGTGCTCCAAGCTTCTTGTTCGGATTTTTAGCCTTTACCGCGTTAAGCTTTTTGGTCCTGGTCAATCTAGGAAGCGCCGCCAAAGGTGCAGCACACACCTATAAAGAATTTGCGATGCAAGTGCAGCAGCAGGTTAGCAAAGAACGCCCACTGACTGTGGTGATGAAAAAACGCGACGAATCGCTCGACGGCTTTTTCTTCTATTTTCGGCGACACGTCAGGTTAAAGCATCCAGGCGAACCGCTCCGCACTCCGGGGTTATATTTGGCTCGGCGCAGCTGGCTTGAACTCCAGCCCTCTGAATGGCGCAGATCTGTAAATGAAATCTTGGAAGGCGGTCGAGCTATTGATAAACCGGGCGAGCGCTTTGTTCTATTTGAGCTGACTGAGGACGACCGGACCGCGCTTTAGCTAGCTTCGCTAAACTGCATGATGATGCTGGGTTCCGGAATTTTCAAGGCACCCTCTTCAAGTGCAACCGTCACAGGAAGCTGCGTCTTAGGAATGCTAAACTGAACGGTTTCACCACCGGTGATTTTCTCTGGACCTTTGGCCTGGATAATTGTTCCATCGACAAACTCGAAACTCACCGTCACGTTTGTAGCGTCGAGCTGCCCGGAATTCTTAACGTCGACAAGGCATGAAGTAACCAGATTTTCTGGACTGAGGTCCATTGTAATTTTGCCCTGCTCTAAACTGGGTGCGGCCAGAGGAGCTCCGAGGCTGTCTTCAGTTTTTGCCATCGACTTTTCTGGCGCCATTTGCGCTCTGGAGATCTGGTTCTGGTAAGGAGCTAAAGCCTTGCTCGCGGAATATCTAGAGAAGGAGCCGCCTTTCAGCTTGTTGACGTTCTTGGCGCCTCGGGGAGGATTACTGCCGTAGAATTTATTGCCTTGATTGTCGGTCCAGCTGTACGACTGAGCAGCGGCTAAATCAGCTCCCAGCAACAGGCAGATTGTACACAACGCAAATATTCTTAAAGCCTGAACAAACATAATTCCTATCTGACTCCTCGTTTGATGAAACGGCGCGCTGGGTGGTAAACCCAGGATCTCATCTGACGAGGCAATTATTGAGAATATAGGGAAACTTTTCAAGATGGCAGCTGAAGACTTGGGGCGGAAGCCGGAGCAAATGCGGGAAGTTCGAATGATTCCAGGGGTAAGCCCATACGCTGAAGGCTCCTGTGAGGTATCATTCGGTTCAACGAAAGTCTTGTGCACAGCGAGTATCGAGAAAGAAGTCCCTCGTTGGCTGGTGGAGCAAGGCGGCGGCTGGATTACTGCTGAATATGGGATGCTTCCACGCTCGACGCACACTCGGATGGGGCGTGAAGCGGCCCGCGGCAAACAGGGCGGTAGAACTCTAGAAATCCAGCGCTTGATTGGTCGAGCTCTGCGCCGGGCGGTGCCATTAGCGCAGCTTTCAGGACTGACCATTCAAGTCGACTGCGACGTGATAGTAGCCGACGGCGGAACGAGAACTGCGGCCATTTCTGGCGGTTGGGTCGCCGTTTTTCAGGCGATCAACTGGGCAAAAACGAACGGCTTGGTTTCCGAGGATGTAGTCGTCTCGCCCGTCTCCGCGATTTCTGTTGGTGTCGTCGGTGGTTCTCCCGTTGTCGACCTCTGCTACGAGCAGGACAGCAGTGCTGATTTCGACTGCAACCTAGTGTTTGCGCAAGGGGGAAACCTTATTGAGATTCAAGGGACAGCTGAGCAAGATGATATTTCGATTGCGCAGCTCACAGAGTTAATTGACCTCGGCTACAAGGCGGCCGGCGAGATTTTTACTATTCAAACCGCAGCAGCGGACAAGGTTGTACAGCATGGCTAAGTTAAATCGGATCGTTGCTGCTACCGGCAATCCTAACAAGCTTAAAGAGCTTCAGGTCGTTGGTGCAAGATTTGACATAGAGATAATTGCCCCGTCGACTATTCAGTCCGAGTTGAATTTATCTGAGCCGCCGGAAGTAGATGAGAACGGAACGACCTACTACGAGAATGCGAAGTTAAAAGCTGATCAATACCTAGAGTGGTGCGGGCAGCCGTGTCTGGGGGATGACTCTGGACTTGAAGTAACGGCGCTTGGCAATATTCCAGGGCTGCGCTCTGCGCGTTATCTTGGTGATGGCTTGAGCTATGAAGTTAGAATGAAGAATCTGATCGATTTGCTTCAAGAACGCGAGCAGGCGGGTGAGCCTCGTAATCGGGAAGCCTTCTATCACTGCAGCCTCGTGCTCGCGTTGCCGAGTGGAGTAGAGCTGACTGCCGCCTCAAAAATTGAAGGTGAGATTTTGGATGAATTTCGCGGTACTGGGGGCTTCGGTTACGACCCGATCTTTTTGATTACTGAGCTGGGGCAGACCTTTGCGGAGATTGATTTTTCGGTGACTTGCACCAAGGGCTTCAGGGCTCGTGCCGCAGAGCATTTATTCAGCAATATTGTCGAAAATAGTCCTGGACACTGAGCATCTCCTAATATAGGTATATCCCCTCCATCAGTCGGGGTGTAGCGCAGCCTGGTAGCGCATCGGTTTTGGGAACCGAGGGTCGGAGGTTCGAATCCTCTCACCCCGACCATCTAAGCTTTCCTTAAAGGAGTTGGCTATGCCCGCCTCTATCAATCCGGCCACCGGGGAAGTAATTCGCGAATTTGCTTATTTAGATCCCGCTGAAGTCGATCGGCTGAGAAACCTAAGCTGGGATACCTTCTCGGAGTGGCGCGAAATATCGTTTGTTGAACGCGGCGATTGCTTTGAGCGAATAGCGAACTTGCTCGAAGAGCGCGCGGAAGCTCTCGCGAAAGTCATGACAGAAGAAATGGGCAAGCCTATCGCGCAATCCGAAGCTGAAATAAAAAAATGCGCATGGGTTTGCAGGTACTATGCTGCTAAAGCCGAGGCGTTTTTAGCGCCGACTGAGATAGATGCCGGCGAAGGCAAACATTACACACGCTGCGATCCTCTGGGGCCAGTTCTGGCAATAATGCCTTGGAACTTTCCGTTTTGGCAGGTGTTTCGCTTTGCAGCCCCGACGTTGATGGCGGGGAACACAGCGTTGGTAAAGCATGCTCCGAATGTTCTAGGCTGCGCCGAAAGTATCGCGCAACTCTTTGCAGACGCCGATTTCCCAGAGGGCGTATACACTAATTTCCCGATTCGGGTTGAAGAAGTACCGCTCGTAATTCAGCATCAACATGTTCGTGCAGTGACGCTGACGGGCAGTGACCGTGCCGGTGCTTCTGTCGCTATGGAATCAGGCCGCGCACTAAAAAAGGTTGTTTTAGAGCTGGGCGGCTCTGATCCCTTTATTGTCATGCCCGATGCAGATCTAGAAGCAGCGCTTGAAGGAGCCATTGCCTCACGGACATTGAATGCAGGTCAGAGCTGTATCGCCGCGAAGCGGATGCTGGTGCACGAATCGGTTGAAGCCAAATTTGTAAACGGCTTGATAGAACGTTTTCGGGAGCTGCAGGTTGGTGACCCGATGGACCGCAAAACTAGCGTCGGGCCAATCGCACGGAGTGATTTAGTGGATGCTCTGGAGGCTCAAGTTGAGCGTAGTGTTCGCTCTGGGGCTCAACTGCGCTTTGGCGGTCAGCGGATTCACGATCGTGGATTCTTCTATCAGCCAACTGTCTTAACTGATGTCAGACCAGGCATGCCCGCATTTGACGAAGAGCTATTTGGACCCGTCGCTGCTGTAACCGCGTTTACTGATATCGAAGATGTAGCGGAGCTGGCGAATCGGACTCACTACGGACTTGGTGCAAGCATTTGGACTGCAAATACAGTCGCGGCGGAGAAAATAGCAGAAGATATCGAATCCGGTCTGGTATTCATTAATCGAGTCGTCGCTTCCGACCCCCGGCTTCCCTTTGGCGGAGTGAAGCGTTCTGGCTACGGTCGCGAACTGTCCCGCGAAGGTATCCGCGAGTTTGTAAATATTAAGACCGTGAGCGTTGCCGCCTAATGTGGGAAAGGCAGGTCGCGAAGCTGTTTAGTCGCAAACGCTTAAAGACAATTTTCATCACAGCGGCGGTCTTGTACGTTCTGCTGCCACGAGATCTTATCCCTGGTTTTTCCTTGATTAGCCGTATCGACGATGCACTTGTGGTAGGCTATCTTTATTGGCAGTACAAACGGCTTTCCGCCCGCTTGGAGCGGGAGTGGGATGCCGCCGAAGGCACAGGCAAGGCGAGCAGCGAAAGCAGCCAGCATAAGCAACAGGGTTCGAAACAGTTTGATCCCTACGCAGTGCTGGGCGTCTCTCGAACTGCTAGCGCTGAAGAGATAAAGCGGGCGTATCGCGAACTTGCCGCGCAGTACCACCCGGATAAAGTAGAGCACTTGGGTGAAGAATTGAGAAAGCTAGCCCATCAGAAAATGCTGCAAATTCAACGTGCTTACGAGGAGCTGGTAAAGTAGTTGCCGGAAGAGCTGGAACTTATAATTACAGCAAGCGACGGCGCGCAGCAGCTGGCTGCGGCGGTCGAACGGGTCCTTGCGCTTTTGCCAGAAGATTTAGCTCCCGAGAGGATTCACAAAACAAAGCTCGGTTTGCAGGAAGTCATGCAAAATGCATACGAGCACGGCACTCTTGGGATTTCAGGCAGTGAAAAGAGCCAGGCCTGTGAAACGGATTCATTTGAGGCTCTGTGTAAGGAGCGCGCCTCAGCAGAGCCTTACTCTGAGCGCATTATCCAGGTTCATGCCAAGTGTGCAAAAGGGCTGTTCAGCTGTGCCGTTACAGATCAGGGAGATGGTTTTGACTGGAGAAGTTTGAAGAACAGCGCTCCGGAACACTCCGACCTTGATAGTCTTCATGGCCGCGGTGTCTTGATTTCGATGAACGTCTTTGATGATGTGATTTACAACGCCCGCGGCAACGCCGTTACTGTATTCCTAGAGATATGATCAAAGTCGCTCGACTCTAATGTTTCAGGCTGAGTGATCGGATAACCACAGCGGCGAAGCTGCTTCGTGATCT
>JAGRAN010000100.1 GCA_020434585.1 Bdellovibrionales bacterium | reverse complement strand
CATTACCGGCACGGCAGACGAAGGCTGCTCCGGCAGCATTGAGAAGCCTTCGCGCAAAAACTGAATCGCGTCTGGACGTCAAATAGTATAAAAAAACGAAGAGGCGGTTAGTCTCACCCGTGAATCAGTCGGTGACAACTCAACTGCCTGTCGCACCAAAAACCCTGCTTCGGTCTGCTTGCCTGCCCGTGTTAGCAGTTCAGCCCGCTCGATGAGTTTCCAAGAATATTCCGGAAGATTCGTGTAACCGAGCTGCTGCGCATGGTCCTTGAGATTGCTGAGCAGCATTCCCACGCTGGCATACTCCTCGGCGCTTAGTTTGCGCTGCACATCCTCGAACAACACGGATAGGTCCGATGGAGTATGCTCCATAGTGTAGGGACCATCCTGTCCATACTCGGCTAGAGCCGCAGACGGAAGAATCGAAAAGACTAAGCAAAAGATTAGAGAAAGCCGGAAAAAACGCATGTCGAAACCAATCATGTCTAATAGGACTTGAACCGCGCTCGAATCGCGCGAAACGCCTCTATAACTACATCGGCCGCTTAGGCTATAGAGCTAAGTGTTTCGATTAAAATAATAAATAGTGATTTGAGGGACTTAACTATTTTGACAGGAAAAACTTCAGGCAGCTGCGGATTTGGCCAGGTCATTTTCGCATCGGCCAAGCAGATAGCTGAGTACTTGCTCCCATTCACTTCGCGGCAAAGCAGCACCGCTTCGGCGGCGCAGCAGCCGAACTTTACTTGAGCTAGACAGTTGAAGTTCGTCCCCGAGGCGCTTGTGAGCCTTTATCGCACGCTTTACTGACTTGATACTTCTAATTCGCTGAATTTCTCTAGCTCTAAACTTAAGCGCTTCAACAATATTGCGCGCGTTCAACATGCACGCTGCGGCTTCGTCGGACAGCTCCGCTTTTGCAGCACGTTCTTCCAGCTTGAGCAGCTTATACTCATAGTCTCCGATAATTCGTAAAACGAGAGATTGTTCTGCACTTAAGATGCCGTCCAGCTGGCCGCTGCCTTCACCGCCTGGTGCTTGAAGGCGGGCTATTTCTTCTGGCTTCATTGGCTTAGGCTTTTTCGGCACGAAAGCAGCAAGAGCAGCGATGACAATCGCAAACATTCCCGCAAGCAAGCTCGCGCGATCTATCGACTGGCCGTAAAAAAGTGTGAGCGAGGAAAACAGCGCAATCCCGACGAGGATTGAGCAAAGGACTATTACGAGCTGCAGATGAGCCGGACGCTCAAGCAGCGCCTCCACAAAGATGCTTTGTCTGCGATTAGTCTTCACACCCGTTAATCCTACAGCTAAGTGACTAGCATTCTCTGATCAGGATAAACGGCCAGCCTGCTTCAGAAAAAATATACCAATCCGCCCCCTGCTTCCAGGCAGGAATTAGGGGGGAATTGGTCTAAGCTGTCGGAATCTGTTCTTAATCCGGGTAGTTGTCGAGCTCTTTGTGGCTCAGACGAATGCGGCCCTGCTTGTCGATATCGAGGACGACGACCATGATTTCGTCGCCTTCTTTAACCACATCAGAAACACGCTCAACTCTCTCGTTACGCAGCTGCGAAATGTGCAGCAGTCCATCGAGTCCGGGAAGAATCTCAACAAAAGCACCGAAATCTGTAATGCGCTTAACGACTCCGCAGTACTTCTTACCGACTTCTGGTTCTTCCGTAAGTCCCTCGATGATTTCAATTGCTCGCGCAATTGCCGCCTGATCGCTGCCGGCGATGTCGACCTTTCCGTCGTCGGAAATATCGATCTTAACGCCGGTACTCTCGGTAATCGAGCGAATCGTTTTGCCGCCCGGGCCGATGAGATCGCGAATCTTGTCGGGGTTGATTTGGATTGTTTTAATAGTTGGAGCATACGGGCTCATATTTTCTCGAGCAGCGGCAAGTTCTTTTGCCATCTCGTCCAAAATGTGAACACGTCCTTCGCGGGCTTGATCCAGTGCGGTCTCCATCGTCTTACGGCTAAGACCAGAACACTTGATGTCCATCTGCAGCGCAGTAATTCCATCCTTGGTTCCACAAACTTTGAAGTCCATGTCACCCAGGTGATCTTCGTCGCCGAGAATATCAGTCAGAATCGCAACGCGGTCGTCTTCTTTAATCAGACCCATCGCAACTCCACCTACCGGAGCCTTGATCGCTATCCCTGCATCCATCATTGCAAGCGAGCCGCCGCAGACAGTAGCCATCGAGCTGGAGCCGTTTGACTCAAGCACGTCTGAAACTACACGAACAACATACGGAAACTCTTCTTTGGCCGGAATCACCGGACGCAGTGCACGTTCAGCAAGCGCACCGTGGCCAATTTCTCGTCGACCGGTACCGCGCATGAACTTAACTTCACCTGTGCTATACGGCGGGAAGTTGTAGTGCAGCAGGAACGTTTTTTCCGATTGGCCTGTCAGCGAGTCAATGCGCTGTGCATCAATGCTGGTTCCGAGTGTTGCTGTTACCAGGGCTTGTGTCTCGCCGCGGGTAAAGACTGCTGAGCCATGCGCTCGCGGCAACACACTGGTTTCGCACTCGATGAAACGCACATCACCCGGGCTGCGGCCGTCAATGCGCAAACCTGAGTCCAAGATACGACCGCGCACGAAATCTTTAACGATATGGTGCAGCTCTTCCTGAATTTCGCCGTTGCGCTCCGGATATTCCTCAGCCAGCGCAGCTAAGACCTCGTCCTTGATTGCGCCAATTGCGTCATAACGCTCGCTCTTGCCTTGAATCGAGCAAGCTTCCTGCAGCCGCGACTGTCCGAGTTCGCGAACTTTGGCTGCAAGCTCTGCATCCGATTCCGGTGCAACGAATTCGATCTTTTCGACGCCGACCTTTGAACGCAAATCTTCCTGCATTTTAATCAGTGCTTGTAAGCTGTCGTGTGCAAAATACAGCGCATCAAGCACTTCGTTCTCAGGAACGAACTGAGCGCCGCCTTCAACCATGACAATTGCTTCTTTTGAGCCGGCTACTACGAAATCCAAATCGGACTTTTCCAGCTGCGCGGTAGTCGGGTTAGCAAGCAGTTTGCCGTCGACTCGGCCTACGCGAACTGCCGCAATCGGACCTTCAAACGGAAGTTTGGAAATATGCAGCGCGGCAGACGCAGCGGTAATCGCCAAAATCTCCGGGCTGTAAACTCCGTCCGCCGAAATTACAGTGCAGATGATCTGCACTTCATCCATAAATCCGTCAGGAAACATCGGACGAATCGGCCGATCGACCAGGCGGCATGCTAAAATTTCGTGTTCAGCAGGACGACCTTCGCGTTTGAAAAATCCACCGGGAATCTTTCCGGCTGCGTAGCCTTTCTCCTGATAATCCACTGTTAGCGGAAAGAAACTTTGGTCAGGACGCGCATCAGCTGTACACATAGTAACCAGCACTGCTGTATCACCCTGCCTGACAACAATTGATCCGTCGGCCTGCTTGGCCCACCATCCGCTTTCTAAACTTATTGTACCTTCTCCAACGGGAGCCTCTACGACCACCCGAGCTTGGGAACTCTTTTTTTGTGTCATAATAATTTCGATGTGTTCTTTGTTAGGAATTTCAAACGTGCATAACGCAAAAAGCCGCAGAAGTGCGGCTTATGCAGAAATCACTACTTACGAATACCGAGACGCTCAATTAGGTCGCGATATTTTTGCACGTCTTTCTTTTTCATGTAGTCCAACAGACGACGACGTCGGCCAACCAGCTTGAGCAGGCCTCGGCGTGAATGGTGGTCTTTTCCGTGTTTTTCGAAGTGTGACTGCAGGTAGTTTAGACGCGCAGTAATCAGCGCAATCTGAACATCAGCAGATCCAGTATCTCCATCCGTCAGAGCATACTCACGGATGACATCAGTTTTTTCCTGTGCAGAGAGTGTCATTACACCTGTGCCTCTACCTATTTTCTATTGCCGGCCCATCACAGCTTCACAGGTGAATTGAGGGATCTTACTAAGGGCGTTTTGCGAAATCCCTTAATCCACCTGATTGAGCAAGATAATCTGCCTTAGCGGGTCTGCCGGCTCACATTACTCTAATCAATCAATATTTTGTGATGACCCACTAGCATAAAGCAGCGATAAACTAAACCTTTATCAAAAGATAATCAACAGTCATTTGACCAGAAAATTGAGCTTTAACGCCCCAATTACACTAAAAACCACAAATTCCAGCTTCCCTCCGGAGTCTGCCGAAGCACCCCCCTAAACCGACTGTTTTCATCGATAATTTTAGCCATTTTCGGCTCGCCCGGGGCATTTGGCTCCAGCACCATCCCCGCTCTGGTAAGCGGGCGCTGGTCGCCCTGTTCGAGGGCGCGCATTTCATCCCGTGTGACCTCAAGACTCGGCAGGTCTGATGCAAACTGCTCCATGCTTATCAGCTGACGCTCAATATTCGACGCAGAGTCCAATTCAGAAAACTTCATCGCAGCATCAACATTGAATCCGCCTGAACCGACGCGCCGAATTGATTTAACACATGCTCCTAAACCCAGGTCTTCTCCGATATCCCGTGCCAGTGAACGAACATAAGTCCCCTTAGAGCAGACGAGATTGTAACTAAGCTCGGATTCCGACACCGCCTCCAACTCAAGCTGGTAAATCTCAACT
>JAGRAN010000099.1:5248-7512 GCA_020434585.1 Bdellovibrionales bacterium | reverse complement strand
TTGTCGCTGAGATTATTGAGTAAGCAGGACATACTTGGACGCCCGTGGCTCAATGGTAGAGCATCGGACTCCAAATCCGAGGGTTGGGGGTTCAAGTCCCTCCGGGCGTGCATTCCCCTTAGTTGGGCTTCGGGGTGGAGATAGGTCGTAAAAACGGTCGCAGTGTTATGGCAGCAAATACGGAACAGGCGTCTAACCCGATAAGCCGGGGAATCAACTTCATTACCGCTTCCTGGCAGGAGCTAAAGAAGGTCCATCCCCCGACTCGTCAGGAAACCATTCAGGCCACGATAGTTGTTCTGGTTATGGTTGTGATGTTTGCGACCTTTCTCGGCCTGGCTGACTACATAGTCGGTAACATCATGCAGGCAATATTGACGTAGTAGGCTTCGATAGTACGGACCGTGAGTTTGAAAGATGTCTGATCCAATTGAACACAAACCGCAAGACCAGGAAGAGTCGATGATGCCTGAGTCAACTGAGCCGGCGACGCCGGTTGATGTCCAGCCGAAGACTTCAGATGACACCGAAGTTGGCGATGTCGATGCACCGGCCCAGGTTTTTCCTGCCGGTAGTGCTGCTGCAATGGGCCCGGCGATTCCTGTTGAAGTTACTCCGGCTGAAGCAGGGGAGGGGAAGGCAGCACCGCAGAGTAGCAAGAGTGCGGCAGCAAGTTCTGATAGTGCTCAGGCAGTTGAAGCTGCCGAAGAAGAGGAGGAAGTGCAGTCCGGACCTCAAAGCCCATTTGGCCCCCTCAACGAGCAGCAGCAAAACTATCCCTGGTATGTGGTCAACACCTACTCCGGCTTCGAGATGAACGCTAAGAAGAACCTCGAAGAAAGAATTCGCGCCAATAATTTGATCGAGCGTTTCGGACACGTGCTGATTCCTCAGGAGACGGTAGTTGAGCTGGTGCGCGGCCAGAAGAAGACTTCAACTCGTAAATTTTTCCCCGGCTACATGTTGGTTCAGTGCGATTTGGACGACGAAACATGGCATATGGTGAATGGCACACCAAAAGTTACGGGATTTGTCGGCGACCCACGCAATCCCTCCCCGCTTTCAGCTCACGAAGTTGAGAATCTCCTGAAGCAAATGGAGGGCGGTGCTGCTCGGCCGAGACCTAAGGTTCAGTTCGAGCAGGGCGATGCGATCAAAGTTATTGACGGACCGTTTACTGATTTTAACGGCACAGTAGACGAAGTCAGACCGGACAAAGGCAAACTTCGAGTTCTAATCAGCATTTTTGGACGAAATACGCCTGTAGAACTTGACTTTGTCCAAGTAGAAAAGGCATAAGCGTATGATTCTTCGCCGGCCCATGGTGGCCTGCGTCTACTTTTCAGCATTATTAGGTACTTAGCTATGGCACCGCCTAAACAGGTTACTGGTCAAATTAAGCTGCAAATTGCAGCAGGCCAGGCGAATCCTTCGCCGCCGGTCGGCCCTGCCTTGGGTCAGCACGGAGTCAATATAATGGACTTCTGCAAGGCGTTTAACGACCAGACCAAGCAGCAGGCAGGGACTCTGCTCCCCGTTATTATTACGGTGTATGCAGATCGTTCGTTTAGTTTCGTAGTCAAGAGCCCACCCGCGTCATTTCTAATTAAGAAAGCCGCGAAGATTGAAAAGGGTTCCGGCGAGCCGAACAAGAATAAAGTCGGTTCGTTAACCGAAAAAGACTTAGAGGAAATTGCCACCGCAAAGATGGCTGACCTCAGCGCGTATGATATCGAGCAAGCGAAAAAAATCATCGCCGGCTCAGCGCGCAGCATGGGAATTAAGACACCGTATTACGGATAGAGAAGGGGAGCGCGGGCATTTGCGTTCGCGCGGCATAAGTTTATGGCGAAGGAAGGTAAGCGTCTAAAGGAAGCTCGCTCGCTGGTCGAAGCTGAAAAGCTTTACGAGATCGACGAAGCGGTCGAAATTATCGGCAAGCTTCCCAAAGCAAAATTTGATGAGTCCGTTGATTTGGCGATTATTCTCGGAGTAGATCCGCGCAAAGCCGAAGAAAACGTCCGCGGAACCGTCGCATTGCCGCACGGTATCGGCAAGTCTGTTCGCGTAGCCGCTTTCTGTAAGGGCGACAAAGCGAAAGAAGCAGAAGCTGCTGGCGCAGACTTCGTGGGAGCCGACGACTTAGTTGCAAAAATCCAAGGCGGCTGGCTCGATTTCGACAAAGCCGTCGCAACGCCGGATTGCATGGGCCTCGTTGGTAAAATCGGTAAAGTTCTTGGCCCCAGAGGCCTGATGCCGAACCC
>JAGRAN010000099.1:621-5188 GCA_020434585.1 Bdellovibrionales bacterium | reverse complement strand
CAGGTAGAATTTAGAGTTGAGAAAACAGGGATTGTTCACGCTGGCGTCGGCCGCGTGTCCTTTGGTCCAGACAAACTGAAGGAAAACATCAATGCTTTCGCCGAGGCGCTCGTTCGCGCGAAGCCGAAGAGCTCCAAGGGAATTTATTTTCAGGCATTTCACATTTCTACGACGATGGGACCGGGTATGACTCTGGATCCTTCGCCGTTTAGACGGCTGTAGAAATTACCTACTGAAGGGAACAGGGTATGGACTTCGGACAGAAAGAGCACATTGTTGCCGCGGTAAGCAAGGCGCTTGAGAATTCGCAGGCAGCGTTCGTCGTGCACTACCAGGGCTGCACTTGTGCTGACCTGACTGATATGCGCGGCAAGCTCCGTGAGAATGGCGCTGATTTTCAAGTGGTGAAAAACACACTGCTGAAGCGCGCTGTGGAGGGGACTGATGCGGCAGGGCTGAGTGCGCTGTTCGAAGGACCGACCGCGGTCATTTGGGCCAAGGACGGAGTAGTAGACCCGGCTAAGATCATTACCGACTTTGCGAAAGATAAAGAGACTTTTGCGGTTCGTGGTGGTGTTGTCGATGGTGAGGTCGTTGATGAGAACGGGGTTGAAGCACTGGCTAAGCTTCCGTCTAAGGCAGAGCTGCAAGCCAAGCTTCTCGCACTTTTCAATGCGCCTGCTGTTCAGCTGCTGCGCATGCTGAACGCCCCCGCGTCAAGCCTGGTTCGCCTGCTTGCTGCATGGCGTGATGAGCTGGAAAAACGCGAAGGGAATTAGATTTCGGGAAAACGTACTAAAGGCGGGTTCGCCGATAGCTTTTATTGTTAGGGAGAGGAAAAATGAGCGAAGTAAACATCGAGTCGGTTAAGGAGTTCATCAAGGGAATGTCTTTGATGGATGCCGCAAAGCTTGTTAGTGACCTGGAAGAAGAGCTGGGAGTTAGCGCTGCTGCTCCGGTTGCCATGGCTGCAATGCCTGGTGCCGCTGGTGGTGCTGGCGAAGCTGCTGCTGAGCAGACTGAGTTCACAGTCATCTTGGCAGAAGTTGGTGCCGAGAAGATTAAGGTCATTAAAGAAGTGCGTGAACTTACATCGCTGGGACTTAAGGAAGCTAAGGAGCTTGTAGACAATGCTCCGAAGCCGATTAAGGAAGGCGTTGATAAGGACGAAGCCGCAAAAATTAAAGAGAAACTCGAAGCAGTCGGCGCAAAAGTTGAGCTCAAGTAAGGACTTGGCCTTATTTGTTCTTACTGCTAAGAACTGTGAACAGGCGCAGCTAGGGGCGCCTCGCAAACTGCTGCGAGGGCGCGTTTCCTAGTAGCGCCTTTTCGTGCTGAACCGGGGGAAAACACCACATCGTGATTTGGTCGTACTGCCATTCTATAGTTCTTAAGCTATAGCGGGGGCGTGTGCGCGGCGCGGACGTATGTCACCGGCGCCTGTGAAGTAGTGCGCTGCGAATCAAAAGCGGGGCCTGTTGCCAGATCATGAGACGGTTTTGGAGTAACGCAAGCGATGGCATTGCCTCATGGTAATGTTAATCGGGTAGCACACGGGACGCGAGATGGGAAGCAAAGTTACCGAACGCCTTAGACTACGAAGAGATTATTCGAAGCTCCAGAAGGCTCAGGAAGTTCCGAACCTAATCAATATTCAAAGAGAATCTTACGAACATT
The DNA here is from genome assembly GCA_020434585.1 of Bdellovibrionales bacterium. Lineage (GTDB taxonomy): Bacteria > Bdellovibrionota_C > UBA2361 > SZUA-149 > JAGRAN01 > JAGRAN01. The sequence goes on along the minus strand of JAGRAN010000099.1, from coordinate 3,511 downwards.
TTCTACAGACAAATCGACCGATAGATAAGCGCGAAGACCTCGGTCTTCAGGCCGTGTTCAAGTCGGTATTCCCGATTCGCGACTACAACGACACAGCGTCGCTGGAATATGTGTCATACAACCTCGGCGACCCAAAGTACGACGTGCTCGAGTGTCACGAGCGGGGCATGACATGGGCCGCTCCTCTGAAGGTTACGATTCAGCTTGTCCTTTGGGATACGTCGCCTGACGGCGCACGCCAGATTCGCGACATTAAAGAACAGGAAGTTTACTTCGGCGAAATTCCGTTGATGACCGAGAACGGAACTTTCATGGTTAACGGAACTGAGCGCGTTATCGTCAGTCAGCTGCACCGTTCCCCCGGTGTGTTCTTTGACCACGATAAGGGTAAGAGCCATTCTTCCGGAAAGCTGCTCTATAACGCGCGAATCATTCCATACCGTGGCTCCTGGCTCGATATGGAATTTGACGTCAAAGACGTACTTCACGTTCGCATCGACCGCCGCCGCAAGCAGCACGCTACTGTATTGCTTCGCGCTTTGGGAATGCGTTCGGAGGAAATCCTGAGCAAGTTCTACCGCCTTGACCGCATACGCTTCGGCAAAGCCGGCGCTGCGTTCAAAAAGTTCGCACCGATGCACCTCGAAGGTCAGCGAGCATTTAAAGAAGTTAAGAAAGGCCAGAAGGTTCTCGTCAAGGCCGGCCAGAAGTACAACCGTGCAGTTGTGCGACGCATGAAAGAAGCCGAGATCGACGAGATTGAAATCGATCCGGAAACCGTACCAGGGATGGTCTGCGCTAAGACAATTATCGAGGCGACAGAAGATATTGAAGCTCCGGGTTCAGATCAGCTGATTGTTGAGTCCGGCGAAATTCTCGTTGGCTGGGATCAGATTCTGAATGTCCTTGGGCCTACGCTGGAAAAACTTAGCGAAGATGACGTTCGCGAATTCTTCTCGAAGTTTAATGTTGTAGTCGCAGCCGGTGAGCCGCTAAGTGCTGACGTTGTTGACGCTAAAGGCCGGGTGAAAGCTGAAGGAACAGTTTCAACTTTGCGCGATCTTGGCATTCACGAACTCGACGTGCTGTACCTAAGTGAAGCTCATATTGGCGAATCTCTGCTGAAGACGTTGTACGGCGACGGTTTAGAGCCCGAGCGCGATGATTTAACCTCGCACTTTTTTAACTTCCCCCGCGGTGAAGCGCTGATTGAAATTTACAAGCGAATTCGTCCTGGTGATCCACCGCGAATCGAGACAGCGGAAGCTAACTTCCACAATCTGTTCTTCAATCCGGAACGCTATGACCTCTCGGCAGTTGGTCGTCTGAAGGTAGACTTCAAACTCCATGGTGCCGGTCGTGAGCAGCGCAAGATCGGTAAAAAGGTCGATGCCGCAAGTGGCTCTGAGTTTACTGAGGGTGGAACTCTCACTAAGGACGACATTTGCGAAACGGTTCGCTACTTGCTCGAACTTCGTGCTTCGACTGACCCGGTTAATTACACGATCGACGACATCGACCACCTTGGCAACCGCCGCGTAAGATCGGTTGGCGAACTTATCGAGAACCAATACCGCCTCGGTTTGGTGCGTATGGAGCGCGCGATCAAGGAGCGGATGAGCATTCAGGACATTGAAACCCTGATGCCTCAGGACTTGATTAACTACAAGCCTGTCTCAGCTGTGATTAAGGAGTTCTTCGGCTCATCGCAGCTTAGCCAGTTTATGGATCAAACCAACCCCTTGAGTGAGATCACCCACAAGCGTCGCTTGAGTGCTCTCGGGCCTGGTGGTTTGACTCGTGAGCGAGCAGGGTTTGAGGTTCGCGACGTGCATCCGACTCACTACGGACGTGTTTGCCCGATTGAAACCCCTGAAGGTCCGAACATCGGTCTGATTTCTTCCCTTGCGACTTACGCACGCGTAAACGAATTCGGCTTCGTAGAAACCCCGTACCGTGTGGTTGACGACAACGGCAAAGTAACCAACCGCATCACCTATCTGACTGCGATGCAGGAAGAACGCCAGGTGATTGCTCAGGCCAACGCTCGACTCGATGAAAATAATCACTTCATCGATGAATATGTTTCTGCCAGAAAGAACAACGAGTTCCAGCGCGTGCCGCGGGAAGAAGTTACACTGATGGACGTTAGTCCAAACCAGCTGGTTAGTGTTGCCGCATCGTTGATTCCATTCCTGGAGAATGACGACGCGAACCGCGCATTGATGGGATCGAACATGCAGCGCCAAGCGGTGCCGCTGCTCAAGACCAGTGCTCCTCTTGTCGGAACCGGCATGGAAAAGGTTGTTGCTCGTGACTCTGGTGCGACAGTTGTAGCAAAGCGCGCCGGAATTGTTGAAGCAGTTGATGCAACTCGTATCGTTCTTAAGTCGGATGACTTAACCGAAGATCCTTTGGACACCGGCGTTGATATCTACAATTTGATTAAGTATCAGCGTTCGAACCAAAACACCTGCATTAACCAGCGCCCGATCGTCAGAATCGGCGACACCGTTGTGGCAAACGAGGTTATTGCCGACGGACAGTCGACCGACCGCGGGGAACTGGCTCTGGGTCAGAACGTGTTAGTAGCGTTCATGCCGTGGCAGGGATACAACTTCGAGGATTCGATTCTAATCAGCGAAAACATTGTTCGCGATGACGTATTTACGTCGATTCACATCGAAGAGTTCGAGTGTATTGCACGTGACACCAAGCTCGGTAAGGAAGAGATTACCAGGGATATTCCGAACGTTGGCGAGGAAGCTCTCAAGAATCTCGACGAGTCCGGAATTATCCGCATCGGTGCGGAAGTTGCGTCGGGTGATATTCTAGTCGGTAAAGTTACTCCAAAGAGTGAGACCCAGCTTTCGCCTGAGGAAAAACTGCT
>JAGRAN010000099.1:0-518 GCA_020434585.1 Bdellovibrionales bacterium | reverse complement strand
GGCACCGACAAAGACGAGCGGATGCTGCAAATCGAAAAGAACGAAATCGCTAAGCTCGAACAGGATCAGCGGGACGAGATTCGCATTCTACGCGAAAGCGCTCTGCGCCAGCTGACTACCCTGCTGAGCGGTAAAGTGACGACCGCACGTTTAGTTGACGAAGGTCGCAAGCAGCTTGTTGCTAAGGGTCAGGAGATTACAACAGACCTGATTGAGAGTGTGCCATTCGAATACCTCCGGGATATTCAAGTCGGTGATGAATCGCTGCACGGTGAAATCAGTCGGATTGTCGTAGGGACTGGCCAGCTGATTAACAACAAGCGTGCAGCTCTCGCGGAAAAGATTAAGCGCCTCAAAGAAGGCGACGAGCTCCCGCCGGGTGTGATTAAGATGGTCAAAGTTTTTGTGGCAATTAAGCGCCGCTTGTCCGTTGGCGACAAGATGGCCGGACGCCACGGGAACAAAGGGGTCCTCTCGCGAATTTTGCCGCAAGAAGACATGCCATACTTGCCTGACGG
>JAGRAN010000098.1 GCA_020434585.1 Bdellovibrionales bacterium | reverse complement strand
CCTGGGGGAGAGTCGAACTCCCACGTTGTTACCAACACACGGACCTGAACCGTGCCTGTCTACCAGTTCCAGCACCAGGGCGTAAGTCGCTAGCGACACTGGCAGTGTAAGGACATAACCCGAAATCAGGGAGTAAGGCCAGCAACTAAGAGGATTTCCGAGAGGTTTAGGGGCTTATTGCGACGCAGCGCCAAAGTACAATTCCGTAGAGCGCCAGCAGAACGAGCCCCTTAGCTCGGTTCACTCCCTTCGGCTGCGACAAAAAGAGAATTAGGACGAAAGCGAAAATCAGCATTAAGGGCAGATCGAGCGCGACAGAATTCTGAGCCATACCTACTGGACTAATCAGTGACGAAACGCCCAGCACCAGCAAAATATTACTGATGTTAGAACCAAGCACATTTCCAATCAGGATGTCGCCCTGCCTGCGCCGTGCGGCTGCAAAAGAAACGGATAGCTCTGGTAGAGAAGTGCCAATCGCTATCAAGGAAATTGCAATCACGTTCTCGGAGACGCCAGCCGACCTAGCAAGGTCAACTGTCGCATGGACGAGGTATTCGCTGCTGACCAACACCACCGCCAACGCACAAAGCATCCTGAAAGAAAGCACACGTATACTGACATCTGCATCTCCACTCGAAGCGCCATCCCCTTCTGACCCTAGACGGAGAGCGTCGTCCGCAACTTCAGCGATCTCCTCCCAATGCTCTTCGGAATCCGGCTCCTGGCTTCTTTTAAAACTCCACACAATAAATGCGCCGAACCCTAGCAAGAAAACAATTCCAAGTCCGACGTCCAACACCCCGTGCAACAGGCCGATCAAAAAAAGACCTATTGAAAGGAAGACCATCAGGAAGCCTTCTCGCTGAACCACGCTTTTGTGGCAGGTAATCGGGACGAAGAGCGCTGGAAGCCCAAGAATCAGCCCAACGTTAGCGATATTGGAACCAATCACATTTCCCAACGCGATCTCAGGATGACCACGCAACGAAGCCGCAGCAGACGCCGCAACTTCAGGGAGTGAAGTGCCTACCGCCACAACTGTTAGCCCGACGACGATCGGCGATACATCGAGACGTCGCGCCAGCTCGGCCACTGCGTCTACGAATATATCGGCTGCAACAAGCAGCCCCACCAAACTGGCAATCAAAATAAATGCTGTTACGGTCATATTTTCAGGTGACACTAAGCTGCGGAAAAGCCCCTACTTACGTAGGTAAATTAGCATAATTACATCAATATTTCGGCATAGGCTACTCTCAAGTTAACTCCAATATCTGCGCGCCAGTTTGTTAAGCCTACTGGCTAAAGCCCCGATTTTACGTATGTCAGCTTATAATGATGGAATAACCGCCCGAGCAGGGATGTAATCTGAGGGCTTCCTAATGACTTTTGTGATCGACAACTCGAATCTGGGCAGCTTTCAACCTGCCTCTAGCAACAGCACCGCTTCGTCCGGGCTATCCAAAAACCTTAGCACTGCTTCGAGTTCACTGACTGAACGGCTCCAACAAGATGCAGCCGTCAGGAGTTCCAAAACTACCCCCGAGCAGGCAGCTTCCAGCGCAGCTGCAGCCGCTGAGATTCAGCGCAGCAACGAAATATCAGTTCTAAGTATTGCGAAGTCCGCCATAAAGGAAATCGACAACAACTTGTCTGAAATTAGCACACTTACCGAATCCCGCGAGAGCGAAGTTGACCCGACCAAACGAGACGAAATCGACACCGAAATTGCGAGCCTGTATCAAGAAATAAACAGCATTGAGGCAAACGCGGAGTTCAATGACCAACAAATCTTCGGTTCGTCGTTTGAATTTGAAGGCAGGGAGTACAGCTTCCAGGGGATTAGCACTACTGACTTAGGAATAGAAATCCCTGGCTTCCTCGCTGAAAACGGATTCACAATAACACCACCAGAAGAGCAGGATGGCGGCGGCGGCGGCGATTTCGAGGTAATCGATGGTGACCTTCCAATAGTTGAGCCCGAAGTTCAGTCAGAACCGGAATCTTCTGGGATTTCAGCTGAAGAGTTTCTTGCACAAATCGACACAGCTCGCTCAACTCTTCGAGATGTCGATGCAAACGTAGACAGCCAAGCCTCAGGACTACAGGCTTCGCTTGACGATTCAGGCAGAACAGCAAAGGCGGAAGCTCTCGCCGAGGAACAGGATGTCTTTTCGCTAGGTGGAAGCCCGGAGGAAACAGCGCAGCGCGTTAGCTCAGCTATTAACAAGTCGTTAGTTGCCGCGTCGTCTAAAAATTTAGACGCTTTCCGGGTTGAATCGCTAATCACAGAAATCGACCGTCCTCAGCCTCGTGATGAAGCTCAGGTTCAGCGTTCAGCAGAGCCAAGTCTTCTTGAACGAACGCGCGAAAATCGAGACAGTCAGCCTCAGAACGAAAGCTTTATCGACCAACTATTGGCAGAGGAAGACGACGCGTAAGCTAACGCTTGCTCTGACTAACCCCAGGCACCTCAAACAACTCTCGAAAGGCCGCCTCGACGCTCGGGTCATTTTCCGCTTCGGTCTTAAACGCGGACACAGGCCTAGCTAAAATCTTCTTGCTTAGAGCCTTAGTCAGATCTGAAAGTGCTTGCCTAACCGGTTCTTCATCGCCCTGTATAAAAGGACGGATGCGCTTCAGGGTCAGCTCGATCTGTGCATTACCAAGCTCCTCTGAATTTAGATAGAGGTCTCTAATAATGGGTTGAAACGAAAACATTTGTAGCCAGCGGCTGAAGTCTTCCGCCGCCTTTGCAACAATTTGTTCTGCTTCTGCCGCTGCCTCGCTGCGAAGCTCACGGTTCGCGTCGGCAACTCCGGAGAGGTCATCGACATTATAGAGGAAGGCTGTATCAAGTTGGTTAATATCCTCACCGAAGTTTCGCGGCACACCCAAGTCGATGAAAAATTGCGGCCGACCGTCTCGCTGCTTTGCAGAACTTAGAACCTGCGACTTATTAAACAGGATGGGATCATCCGCTCCTAGCGAACACGAACCAATAACTATATCGGCTCTGGATAAGTGGCGTGCTGCGTCAGTAAGCGAAACCGCTGCTCCGCCGTATTTCTCCACTAGCGCAGCCGCACGCTCAATTGTGCGATTTGCAATAACTAACTCGGCAACCCCTGCACGGCTCAAATGCTTCAGCATCAACTCCGCGGTCTCACCAGCACCACAGAGCAGCACGGAAGCACCATCTAGTGGTCCGAAGATTTCTCGCGCTAGCTCCTTGGCTGCATAGCTGATCGAAACAGCTCCCACGGAAATTTCTGTCTCCGTCCGGGCCTTCTTGGCAGTGCTGAACGCACGATCAAACATTCGCGTCAGGACAGTCTGCGAGTATCGAAACTCTCGGGCAAGAGCAGCCGCACGCTTAAGTTGGCCTAAAATTTGAGTCTCGCCCAGAACCATTGAATCAAGCCCGCTCGCAACTCGAAACAAATGTTGAACGGCTCCCTTTCCGCCCAAGTGATAAATTTGTTCAGATAAGTGAGGACAGTCGTCACCGGCTAGTTCGCTGAGGACGTGCTCCACGCAACTTCGCAGCTCTCGAGTAGCTGCCGCAGGGTGTTTCACAACGACGATTTCGGTGCGATTACAGGTAGAGTAACAGACCGCTTCACTAACGGCATTGTCTGCACACAATTGCTCCATAACCGCGCACTGCTTTTCCCGGTCCAGTGCCAGCTTCTCACGCAGGCGGACATCTGCTTTCTCGTGATTAATACCACCTAGAGCGACAAGGAGGCGCGAGCTGTCTGTCTGCTGAAGCTGCTTAGTAGACATGAAAGGAACTCGTCATCAGCAGATAAGAGAGAATAATGACACAGAATGCAGCCAACGCCATAAGCGCAGCCTTGCGACCTCGCAGAGCCGACCGCTTGCGCTTGTAAAGAAGCACACCGTAGAAGCTGAGCACTACTAGTGACCAAAGACTGCGAGGATCAAGCGCGAAATTCTGAACACCTGTCTGCACCGCAGCGCCAATTCCAAACAATACGGCGAGCACCATCGCAGTAAAACCAATATCCTGCGCCTGGCCGCTGACTTGCTCGAGCCGAACCAGCGAAGGAAGTGCTCGTGCGAAAACTGTGAGTGAATGTGTTCGGATCGCCCGCTCCTTTATCAAAAGAGCCATAGCGCAAATCGCATTTAAGAGAAGCAGTCCCGTGCCAACCACCCCTGCAGCTAAATGTAGGCTTATCAATGCCGTCATTCCGGGGAGAGGTTCTACTTGACGCTGGGAGTGAAATACAAAGGCAGAGATTACGAGCAGTGTCATGCCCACTGGGACTACCAGCGCAGCTAAGCCAATCTCTCGACCCCGCCCACTGACAAACAGGAAGATGCCAACCACAAAGGCACTCACTGCAGTAATTGTGGTAGGACGCGACCACTGGCCTGTAACAATAATCTCCTGACCGACGAAAAGGACCAGGAATGCAAGATGAGCGGCAAGGCCGGCTACAAGGTAGCCTCTCGGTTGCAGCTGCAACGCGCCCTCGCCTCGCCTAATCGACGAAACCAGACTCCAGCTGGCAGCGAAATAAAACACAACAGCCGCAATGGCCAGTGCGTGAAACATAACATCCTCCCCGGGGAGCCGCAGTTTACGGTACTACGAGTCGTTGTCCAGGTCGAATGACTGATTCGGCCTCGGGGTTTGCCTGCCGAAGATCGCTGAGCGAGGTGCCAAGTTTATTGGCAATTACGCTCAAATTATCGCCTTTTTGCACGATGTACGTCCGACCGGGCGATGTTACCTGGCTGGGTTCATCCGACACTAAAAGCTTCTGTCCCGGCAATATTTTAGCGTCTACACCTGGATTAAGGCGACGCAGGGACGCCAGGGTAATCGAATTACGCTCAGCTATGATCGAGAGATTGTCTCCAGCCTGAACGGTATAAAACTTAGTTGCGGTAGAGCCTTTCGCCGCGACTGCTGCGGGCTTAACTGGGGGCTCCTTAACCTCTTCAGCGTAGCGGGCCACAGATAGTTTTTGTCCTGGATAAATAAACTCTGTCAGTTTCGGATTCAGTTTACGGAGCTCTGATAGCGACATGCCGTGCGAACTTGCAATTCCGGAAAGATTATCG
>JAGRAN010000097.1:4536-6540 GCA_020434585.1 Bdellovibrionales bacterium | reverse complement strand
CTTTTTCCTGCTGTTCGCCCTGGCCTTTCTTGCCGCTTTCTGCGGGCTTCTCCTGCTGACCTTCTGCGGATTGCTGCTGCGCCTGCTGCTCGGACTCCTGCTGATCTTTCTGCTCTTGTTCCTTCTGAGGGTCGTCGTTGGAGGCAGTTTGCTGTTCTTGCTGCGCTTGCTTCTCCTGCTGCGACTGCTGATCGTCCTGCGGCTTGTCTTCGGGTGCGTCTTCAATATCGGCCTGCGGCTGGTCGAGCGATGCTGTTTCCTGGTTGTTTTCCGGAGTGAAGTCGACGTCGTCGAGTTCGTTGAGCACGTCTTGGAGCTGCTCGATTACGGTTTCGCTGAGTAGCCCGTCGTCCTCAACGGTATCAGCCAATTCCAGCAAATCATCCTTCACCTGCTCCGGCATATTCGCGTGGTCATCGACAAAATCTCGAATTTCATCGGCCTGCTCTGAACTGAGTTTTGCGATGCGCTGCTTTGCTTTTGAGGACTCAGGGGTGAACAAGAAAATTGCTAGAATCAGCAAAAGCAGCACAGGGGAAGCGTAAACCGAGTGCCGGGCGGGACGTTCCAACTTGAATTCAATTGCGCTCTGCGGGTCGTAGCTTTTAGACAGCTCCGCGCCTTGTTGGCTGAGAATATCTTTTGCTTCGTCGTTGATTGAAGTTGTTGTTGCAAGTGTGAGAAAGCGATCTTTCCCGCCAACAGCGCGATCGATCGCTTTTGCAGCTTCGTCTTTGCGTGCAGCAGCGGCCCAGCGCCAAGTCTTGTGAATAAAGTATCCGAGGACAGCGAGGGCAAAAGGCAGGCTTAGGTAGAACATCCATGCCGGCAGAATGTAGAGCTGGTAGCAGAGCCACAAGAGCGCGAGTAAGAGGAGGGGGCAGGCCATGGCAATCGCAAAGTTCGTCCGACGAACAGTCGTTAACCTGCGGCTCACGGCCTCAATCAATTCAAAACAGCCCACAGCGGCCCCTTAAAAACAAAGTCGCGTCGTATACTTAGACTCTGAGTAGCGAAAAGAATTCAGCATCACCACTATCATTATAGCAGCTTTGCTTTAGTCAATGATTTTAACTGATTACCCCTGCGCGCCAAGGGTTAATTCGGGTTTAGCGCCCGGTACTTGGCAACGGCCTTTGTGTGTTCCTTCAGCGAGGACGAAAACTCGTGAGTGCCGTCGCCGCGGGGCACGAAGTAGAGAAAGTCGGTATCCGCCGGATAAAGCGCCGCTTCAATCGCCTTGATGCTTGGGTTGCAGATTGGTGTCGGCGGGAGTCCGGTGTTTTGGAAAGTGTTGTAAGCAGACTGAGCGCTCAAATCCTGCTGAGTCAGCGGTCCGTCGAACTTCTTCAGGCCATAGCGCAGGGTTGGTTCGCTCTGAAGCGGCATTCCGATCTTCAGCCGGTTGTGCATCACGGAGGAAATGGTCGGTCGTTCTCGGCGCACAGAAGCCTGCTTCTCAATTATTGAAGCTATCGTCAGCACTTGATGGAAGGTGAAGCCCAGGTCAATTGTGCGTTCGATCATCTTGTCGGTGATCTCTTTCTGCCCTTCGTTTCGCATGCGCACGATCATTCCGCGGGCATCAATCGGTCTGGTAAACTTATAGGTAGTTGGTAGCAAATAGCCCTCAAACGAACCGGCTGAAATGCTGACATCGACCATTAAAGCGCGGTCGCTTAGCGCAGCGGCCATGTCCTGTTCTGACACGAGACCAGTTGCCCCAATTAGTCTTGGAACTTCGTCAACTCTGATCCCGTCAGGAATCACCACGTCGTAGTAGACAATTTTGCCTTCAAGAATAGCATCGAGAACTTGGTGCGGAGTCATCCCCGGAGAAAGCTTGTACTCACCTGCAACCAAAGGCCCTTTAATCTTTTTCAGCTTGGCGATGAGGTTGACGCTCCAGGTATTTTTTACGAGCCCCTGTTGTGCAAGCTGATCTGCAATTTTTTGAATGCTGGCGCCTTTCTCAACCAAAAAGGACACGGAGCTGCTGTTGCC
>JAGRAN010000097.1:0-4463 GCA_020434585.1 Bdellovibrionales bacterium | reverse complement strand
CAGATACGGCGTCATCCGAGCTGTAAATAATAGAATACCTCGCAAACTCTTTCTCCAGGCTTGAATGAGGAAAAATCAAGCGTTCGCTCAACTTTACATAATAATCTTCGCAGCAGAAAGGCTAAATGGGGCTGGCGCTGAGCGACTGTAGATACGCATCGAGGATAATCGCTGCGCTGACCTGATCGAGCTTCGCCCGACGGTCCTTGTTCTTAAAACCCCTGCCCTGTACATACCTTTCAGCTTCAACCGTGGTTAAGCGTTCATCCCAGTGGACAATTGAGACGCCGCTGCCGGTCTTTTCATTTAAATAGGATTCGAGACCCCTAGAAAACGCTTCCACCTTTGCGGCCTGTTCGCCGCTCGTTCCGTCGAGCAGAAGCGGTTTTCCGACTACAATTGTGCCGACGCCGTGTTTCTTCACTATCTCGGCAAGAAGCTCGAACGCTTTTCCTCCCTCACGGCTGATAGTTTCCAGCGGATTCGCAGAAAAGCCCAAGGGATCGCTCATTGCTACGCCGATTCTTGCGTCGCCAACATCAAGGGCCAGGATTCTGGGCATAGTGTTTACCTATATAATTGCTGCGACAAACTAGAGGATATGGTTTACTAAGTCAAACTTTGAGGAATGCTTAGGCTTCTTATCAACGTTTCGGATGCGCCGCTGATTTTTTCTTTTTTGACGAATCAGGTTTTACCGGCGATACGTGTTTGAATATGGTTTCGCAACGAAATAATACCCAGCGAATAAGTGGTCTCGCAGGCCAGGGTCCGCGCTTGAGCGTCGGCGGCAGCGCCCGTCCGAGCAGGCTCGTGCCGTCTCCGCACCTCGGTGTTCGCACGAAGCGCTCGCGCACACCGGTCAGGCTGCTCGCAGGCGTGCTCGCTCTGGTGTTAGCGCTATTGATTGTGCGCACACCCTCGCCTAGCCCAACCCACGCCCTGGAACTCGTTCGCCCAAAGTTAATGACATCACAGCTGCGCACAGCACTGCCCGAACTAAGCATTCGCGGCAAAGAGAAGCTGTCTCACACGGTAAAGCGCGGAGACACCTGGGGTTCGATTACCTCAGGGTTCGGCTTTAACCCGGTCGATGCAATTGAACTTGATAACGCTATGCGCACCGTTGCAAAAGCCTCGGACGATGTAGGCCGCACTCTGCAAATTGGACAGCATCTCGAGCTAGAGCGCGCTCCTGACGGTTCACTACTGCGCGTAACGACCTCCCCGGCAGCAGGTGTGACTTTATTTCTCGAGCGTCAGGATGAAGGCAAATTTTTAGCTAGCGTTCACCGCATGCAGCGCGTCTTACATGAACGGGTACTGACCGCTGAACTCGGCCCGACAACACCAACTTTCGCCCAAGCAGCAATATCTTCAGGTGCGTCGTACGATTTGGTTGACGATCTAGTGGACCTGTTTAGCGACAGAGTAAATTTTCGCCAGGATTTTCGCCTCGGCGACAGCTTCTCAATTATCTTTAGCGAAGAAACGCTCGAAGATGGCACTTCAGTTGGGGTCGGGCCGGTGATGGCTGCGATGCTGACTGTGCAGGGCGATGATTACGCAGCTATTCGCTTCACCGGCGGCGACAAGAAGTCGCGCTACTTTAATGAGGAAGGAAAGCTGCTCGGGAACACCTTCCTGCGCTATCCGGTCCGCTTTACGCGAATCTCCAGCCAGTTTTCTAACGCGCGGTTCCACCCGGTGCTGAAACGCTACAGACCCCACAATGGTGTAGACTTCGCAGCGCCGCGCGGAACGCCAGTGCGAAGTGTTGCAGACGGGAGAGTGGTATACGCGGGCTGGAAGGGTGCCGCCGGCAAAATGGTTAAAATTCAACATAGCGACCGTTATTCGACCGCCTACCTTCACCTATCGAAAATCGGCAGCGGACTTCGAAGAGGAGCAAGGGTCAAGCGCGGACAAGTCATTGGCGCAGTTGGAACGACAGGACGCTCGACCGGACCGCACCTCCATTACAGCTTTTACGATCGCGGCCGCTACATCGATCCAATGAAAATCAAGCTGCCGACGGTCGATAATCTTAGTAAGAGTGCTCGCATCGATAAGGTATACCTCGAGAAGGTGCTTGAAACGCTTTACCACTACCAGTCGCTCGAACGTCCTCCAGTGCCGCTTCAAGAAGCCTCTGAAAAAACAATACCTTCGACCATTTAGCTTGGCCTAGTTTATTGCTGCATGTTGGCGTGGTAGTTTCCGCGTTTGCTTTTCAGTAGTCGGAGTAGTTGTATTGCTTAGGCGCGTGAGGGTAGGCAAACGCTCTCGTGCTTAAGGCCGTTTCATACGGTTCTTTTGCTTCCCAGGATCGTGTTTCGCAACCTGCAACCGGAGGTAACCAGAGAGATGTCGTTTCTCAACCCGATTCGTCCGATGGGCATCTACGAGACGCTCTACGCGTTTCAAGATGCTGCGGGAGTGGCCATGGGCGAACCCGGCACTTTGCCGATGAGCCAGGGCTTCCCGCGTGTCCAGCAGCTGCCTGGCGGCCCGGAGTTCCCGAACTTCGCCGGCCGCACGCCCGAGCAGCGCATGTACCCCAAGGCTTGGGGTGAACCCGGCCTGCGCGAAGCCATTGCGGCTTACTACCGCACTACGTACGGTGCCAAGATCACCGCGAAGAACGTCATGGTCTTCGCCGGCGGTCGCCCCGGCCTGTTCGCGCTGCTGATGTTCCTCGCCAGGGACGTCAGGGTCCGCATCGCTTCGACGGAGTACACCCCGTACTGGGACATGCTCCGCCTGCTCGGCCGCCGGTACGATCTTGTGCCGAGCACCGAGTCGAACCGCTTCATGCCGACCAACGATCGTTTCGTCGGCTCCGAGTCGGGCAGATCTCTGGGGCTGATGAGCAACCCCTGCAACCCGACGGGTCAGACCCGCCGCGGTTCGGTTCTCGAGGCCCTGGTTCTTCGAGCCGCGGACAGCAGCTTCGGTCTGCTTTCCGACGAGGCCTACGAGTGGTTCACCGAAGGTGAGCCCGTCAGCGCGCTCCAGTTCGTGGGTGACATCAACGCCTCGAACCTGTTCGTCGTCGGTGCCACCACCAAGAACTACCAGGATCCGGGTCTGCGCATCGGCTGGGTCATCGCCGCCGAAGACAGCATCGAGTACTTGGGTGCCTTCTCTTCGTTCGGCATGGGCGGCGTCTCGCGGCCTTCGCAGCTCGAAGCGATCGCGCTGATGGAGCCCGAGCGTGCCGCTCACGCCCGCACCACGGTGAACTCGTTCTACCGTGAGCAGCGTGCCCGCTGGCGCGACTCGCTCGCCGGACTCGGTCTCGAGTTGTTCACTGGCGAAGGCGGCTTCTACCACTGGTGCAGGCTGCCCCGCGGGATGAGCGCACTCGAGTTCAACACCCGGCTGTTCCGCGACAAGGGTGCCATCCTTCCCGGCGTTCTGTGTGACATGGAGCGAGGAGAAGACGGCTACGCCTCGCCGCTGAAGTCGTTCTTCCGTCTGTCGTTCGGTCCGCTCGACCCCGAGCAGCACGACACCTACGTCGAGGCTCTGCGCCGCGCACTCGCCGCCTGACCTCGTCCTGTTTATCGCTGCCTGCCCGGCTCCAGAGTATGGAGACGGGATGCAGCACTGTGGTTCAGAAACGGTCTTAACCACAGATTCTTCCAACTTTGTGCCGCATCCTGAAACAAAAAGGGGGAAAATATCCCATTTTTTATTGTTTTGGGCCGACTTAGCAAATTTAGGTCACGGACTGCCCTGAGAGCCCATAACTATTTGTAGTTGGGAAATAAAATCTGTCGTTGGAGGGCAATATGAATCCCCATTACACCTGCCTGCACGGATCCTGTGCAGCAGCATTTTTATGTCTAGGCTTAGTGCTTTTCGGCCAGCCTGGAAGCGCCAGTGCGCAAGATACATGGCTTCGCGATACCTCAGTTAAGGCTCAAGGCAGCGGTTCGGGCAGAGCGCTCTCGGCCGACGAAGCCCGAGATAAAGCGGAAGTAGATGCCTGTGAGAAAATTTGTAAAGACTCGGATCCGCCTGCCGCGAACTGCGAATTTAAGGAAGCGATTTATGCTGAGTCGGTGATGGACGATAAGGACAAATCAGACGACTGGAAATTAAAGACCGCTCAAGGGCGAACGACAGCTTCGCGCACCGGAGAATTTGACTGCGAATGCAGATGGGAATGCACAGTTACCGCCGCCCTCGACGCTGCACTGTTTGACTAAACGAAAAGGTTTTAGCTGAAGGTTAATTAAAATGAATTTCCAAAAAACAACCAAAGATACGCTAAGTGCGCTTGGCCTGGCCTGTTTGCTCTGTCTGGCTACAGCCGTTCCTGCGTTTGCGCAGGACGCAACAGACACGGAAGAAGTTGACGTTGAGACTAGCGGTAGAGCCGTAGGTGAAACTACAGCGCGCGACAACATTATGTCCGGATACGAAGAATCAGAAGAAAAGGCCACCGAGCGCGC
>JAGRAN010000096.1:28954-40699 GCA_020434585.1 Bdellovibrionales bacterium | reverse complement strand
TTGTCATCCTCTCCGTTTACAACAGCGACCTTCTTAAGCTTAACGACATCCATTTCCTCTTTTTTGCGGCGGCTGAAAGCTGGGATTTCGAGAGTTTTCTCGTTGGCCAGCGAATCAACTTGCTGAGGTGTAGAGGCTGAGGTTCCGCGCTGCACTCCATGGCCGACTCGGGCGTTCATGTCGCCAAAGCCAGTCGCAATTACTGTAACGCGAACGTTGTCGCCGACTTCTGGGTCGATAACCATACCCCAGATGATGTTCGCGTCGTCGTGTGCTTCGGCGTGAATCAGTTCGGCTGCTTCGTTGATCTCCTGGAGGGTTACATCCGGTCCGGCCGTAACGTTGATCAGGATGCCGCGAGCGCCGTGGATTGAAATATCTTCGAGCAGCGGGCTGGAAATTGCCTTTTCTGCAGCGTCGACAGCTCGGTTCTCGCCGGAGCCTTCGCCAGTTCCCATCATCGCCATGCCCATTTCACTCATCACGGAGCGAACATCAGCAAAGTCGACGTTGACCAAACCTTCGAACAGAATCAGGTCACTGATCCCGCGAACGGCTTGGAAAAGAACGTTGTCTGCCATTTTAAATGTGTCGAGCAGAGAAGTGTTTCTGCCGGCAATCGAAAGCAGACGCTGGTTCGGGATTGTAATCAATGTGTCGACTTCGCGCTTAAGAGCGTCGATGCCGAGGTCGGCATTGCTCATACGGCGCTTGCCTTCGAACAAGAACGGCTTCGTAACAACACCGACCGCCAACGCTCCGATTTCACGAGCAATCTGCGCTACGATTGATGCTCCGCCGCCGCCTGTGCCGCCGCCCATTCCGGCAGTGACAAACACCATGTCCGCGCCTTCAAGGGCTTTGCGGATGTCGTTTTTGCTCTCTTCTGCAGCGAGCATTCCGACCTCTGGATTTGCACCAGCGCCGAGGCCTTTAGTCAGTTCTCCACCAAGGGCGAGTTTTGTTTCGGCTTCAGAAGACTGGAGTGCTTGCGCGTCGGTGTTGGCAGCGATGAATTCAACGCCGCGCAAACCGGAGCGAATCATGTTGTTGACCGCGTTTCCGCCGGCACCGCCGATTCCGATTACTTTGATTCGCGCTCCAAGAGGCTCTGCGTGATAGTCGCGGGTAGGATCGAAGTTGTGGACCGAAGGGTTCGCCGGTTGGACCGGGTCAGTCTCCTTCTTTGAAGAAGCAACGCTGATTTTTTCTTCAGCTTTTGCGCTCGCGGTCGTTTCTGTTTTTTCAGCTGCCTTTGATTTGTCGGCACTCATTACTTCAGTCTCCTCTACTGGACGATTGCTGCCTTCGATATTTAATTGATCTGTTTCCTGCTTTTTCAGCTCTGCACCTGTCGCGGCCTCTGGCTGCTCTTTTGTAAGTAGCTCAGGGGTGCTGTCCGCTTTCGCGGCTCCTGCGTGGCTGAGTGTTTCGACACCGACCTGCGACCCGTTGAGGGCCAAACTCGTTTGCTCTTCTGGCTTCTTCAATTTAACGCGATTACGCCTCCCCATTTCGCACCATCATCATCTCGGAGTCTTACATGGCTTATCCACAGAAAAACCAGCTAAAGTGTTATAAAAACAGAAAAAAACGCTTTAGATTTAGGGGCTAGTTCTAACAAGATTGGGGTCCCTCATCAAACGGGCAGCCGCTGTTTTCTTGCCAAGCTTTGCAAATTCTTGATTTGAAAGCGTACTTTCCAAGACAAAATTCATCCGAGCGTCCGTCAACAGTTAGCAAAGTTACGCCCCAGGTTCAAGCCGGTTAAATCTAGAGCGAAAATTGCGCTTAATCTAGAAGACTTCCGTGAGAAAAATCGGTTAATCGCTAGCATTTTTTTCTGGCGAGTACGTTAAGAGTTGGCTAGAAGTACCTATACGTTCATGTAACTAAAAGCAGTGCCAGTCATGCGCTGGCAGCAGATGGAGGTATTGTGGCTTCAAGATCGAACGTAATTGTCGGGCTCGATATTGGGACGACCAAAATCGCGGTTATTGTCGCCGAGCGCGTGCCCGGCGGAAAGCTCGACATTATCGGCATCGGCTCCCACCCCAGCAGCGGCCTACGCAAGGGCGTAGTGATTAACATCGAAGCGACGGTTAACTCCATTCGCCGTGCAGTTGAAGAAGCAGAACTCATGGCCGGCTGCGAAATTAGCAACGCTTACTGCGGCATCGCCGGCTCACACATTAAGGGTTTTAACAGCCACGGCATCGTAGCGGTGAAAAACAAAGAAGTAACCGCGAAAGATGTCGAGCGCGTAATCGACGCTGCAAGAGCGGTGGCGATCCCGACGGACCGCGAAATCCTGCACATCCTTCCGCAGGAGTACATCGTGGACGAGCAAGACGGCATTCGCGAGCCAATCGGCATGTCAGGCGTACGTTTGGAAGCAAAGGTCCACATTGTCACCGGCGCAGTCTCCAGCGCTCAAAACATCGTAAAATGTGCGAATCGCGTGGGTCTTGCGGTTAACGACATCGTGCTTGAACCAATTGCTTCCTCGGAAGCAGTGCTATCGCCTGAAGAAAAAGAACTTGGCGTTGCGATGATCGACATGGGCGGCGGCACGACCGACATTACAATTTTTCATGACGGAGCAGTAAAGCACACGGCTGTGCTCCCGCTCGGCGGGAATCACCTGACGGCTGATATCGCAGCAGGACTGCGCACGCCGTCCTCTTCCGCCGAAGCAATCAAAAAGCGTTATGGCTGCGCTTTGGCATCGCTCGTTCAGAAGGACGAGACGATAGAAGTACCGTCCACCGGCGGCCGCGACCCGCGTATTCTATCGCGACAGGTTTTAGCTGAAATTATTCAGCCCCGCGTGGAAGAAGTTTTTAACCTTACCCAACGCGAACTGCACCGCTCGGGCTTCGACGAGTTCCTCACGGGAGGACTCGTTCTCTGCGGCGGCTCTGTGTTGCTGGAGGGAATGACTGAGCTGGCTGAACAGACGTTTAACTTGCCGGTTCGCTTGGGCTACCCAAACAACATCGGTGGACTAATCGACGTCGTTAACTCTCCGATGTACGCCACTGGTGTTGGCCTGGTAATGTACGGCGCAAGAGACGAAAACTACGAGCGCTTTGGCACAGCCAGCGGCGGCCTTGTCGAGCGCGTCAAATCGCGCATGATGAACTGGTTTGCTCAATACTTCTAGAATTTTTAGCAGCAGTTTCCAGTATAGAATTTCGCTGACAGCTCTTTTAGCGATTGTGCTCGCGTTTGCATACGTTGCAGCTAACGACCAATCGCGTTCGTCAGCTTCGATGCGAGGAGACTTTCCCGCTTTCTATGCTGCAGGTGTAATCGCCGCGGGGCCGCACCCCGAAATGCTGTATGACGTGGAACTCCAGCGAGCAATCGAGAATGACGCTTGGCCGAATCTCGACGGCGAGGTTTTGGTCAACGCCTACCCTCCGTACGTCGCTGCTCTCGCTATTCCTCTAACTTGGTTGTCTCCGATCAATTCGAAAATCTTCCACTTGCTGCTGTCCTGCGCAGCATTAATTGCCGCCGCCGCTATAATTGCGACACGCAAAGGCGACAAAATCATCCCTGTCCTCGCAGTGCTAACTTGTTTTGCTCCAATTCTTCACGGCACCCTTGGCGGCCAAAACACGGCTTTCAGTATTCTGTGCCTCTGCGGTGCCTATCATGCCCTTGCTGTAGGGGATAAGCGCAGCGATATGAAGGCGGGACTTTGGCTTGGCCTCTGGCTCTTTAAGCCGAATCTTGCGCTAATTGTTATCGCCAGCTTGGTTCTTTCAGGGCGGCTGTATATTCTTCCCGGCGTTTTTCTCGTAGCATTACTTTACGAATTGCTCGCCGTATCGCTGCTGGGTTTTTGGTGGCTTACTCCATGGCTCCACGCCGCCAGCCAGTTTCATGCAGCTGATCTTATTTTTAATGCGCATCAAATGATTTCGATAGGCGGCGCAGCTGCTGCCCTCGGCGCAAAACAGCTGCTCTTTCCGAGTATAGAATCAGGATTACTCGTAGGAACGGTCGCTGGAGCTATCTTAATTTTTCCTGTGCTCTACAAAGTAAGAAGAGCGACCTGCTTTGCGCACTATTGGCTGCTCGTGCCAGCCGCGCTGCTCTGTTCACCGCATGCTGTCTATTACGACGTCGGACTTTGCACCGCAGCGATGCTTTACCTCGGAATGATTCGCCCTGAACTGTTCTCTCGTGCGTCAGCTTTGCTGCTGCTGTTCGGCATACTCTGTGTTGGCCTCAAAGACTACTTTCCCGCTCAGCCACTGATCCTCTTGCCAGTTCTGCTGCTGGTCACGATTTGGCGAGAAAATGGAAAGTCCGAGTAGACTGTGATAGAATACGATTTCCTTAATATTATCTAGTGGTTGCGGCATAAATCCCCACATAGATGGTCTTTAGACAGCTCTGTCCCGAGTTAGACGATGTGGCTGTTTCTCACTGCGCAGGCACCCGTACGTGCTGCGCCGCGGGAAACAGTCGGGAATGAATGTTTTGCGGATTCCCGTCCGCAATCGTTTTTCTAATTCTCTTTGAGATTCCGGGCAGTGCCTTGAGCGGCGAGCACGCCGTATCAAGGCGCTGCCTGGAAATGTCTTCATGCAAGCGCGACGTTCATCGGCCCCTTACATGGAGGGAATCTCAAGATGGAGACGATAAGGCAAATCGTCGGGTTCGTTGGTTCCCTGCTGGGTGACGTGTTGAAGTCACTCGCTGGGACCGAAGTCTTCGAGAAGGAGGAGCACATCCGCGGAGAAACCAAGGCGCTGCGCGCCAGTTTCGATGCAGAGCGCTTCCGGACGCTGCAGGAGTTCGTGCAGGGTTTGCCAACCCGCATGATCGCTGCAGTGACCCGGGCCTTCTCGACGTACTTCCAGCTCGCGAACATCTGCGAGCAAGTGTGTCATCCGGAACGACTTGAGTTCCGGGAGCGCCACAGTAGCCGGCAGCCTGACAGCTTGCTGGATACGGTGCTCAGTCTTCGGGAGAGTGGTCTGGAGGCCGCAGGCATGCAGGCCGTGCTGGATCGCACGGGACTCGTCCCGGTGATGACGGCCCACCCTACCGAAGCACGCAGGCGAACTGTCCGGGAACGTCTCGGACACGTCGGTGATGTTCTCGGCTCCTGGGTGCTGGCGGAAACCCCCTCCAGCGATCGCCAGGCAGTCAAGCGCGAACTCACGCGCCAGATCACTGCGATGTGGAGCAGTGACGACACTCGGGCGCGCCGCCCGACCGTGATGGACGAGGTTCGAGGAGGTTTCGACTTCTTCGACCACGTCCTGTTCGACCTCCTGCCGGAGGTGTACCAGGAACTCGAGTCGGCGCTGCGCGCCGCCTACCCTGGGCATACGTTCCGCATTCCGCTGGTCCTGCGCTTCGCGTCTTGGATCGGTTCGGATGCAGACGGCAACCCGTTCGTCACTCCCGAAGTGATGGCGACGACGGTGCGGGAGCAGCGCTCTTACGTGCTGCGCCGCTACATCGCCGCGGTCGCCGCCCTGGCCAAGGAGCTCAGCCACTCTACCAAGCAGGCTCAGTTCTCCGACGGCTTCCTCGCCGAACTCGAGGGGATGCTTGAAGCGTACCCCCGGCTGTTCGAAGGAGTCGCCGCTCGGAATCCGAACGAGCCCTATCGGCAGTATCTGAGCTGCGTTCGTCTCCTGCTCGAGAACACGCTGCGACTCACCTGCGACGATGAACTCGTCGGAGAAGAGAACGCGGTGTTCCAAGACGCAAACCACCTGCTCGACAGCCTGCGTTGGCTGGAAGAGAGCCTGGTCGAAAACGGCTCGGCAATGTACGTCGTCGAGGAAAGCCCGCGCGATGTGGTCTACGGACCCGTGCGCATGCTCACCCGTCAGGTGGAGATCTTCGGATTCCATCTGGTGACCCTCGATATCCGCCAGAACAGTACGGCTCATGAACACGCGATCGACGCTGTGTTCGAGCTGATCGGTCGCGGCACCGCGGCTTACTCCAGCTTGGATGAGAATTCCAGGGTGGCTGTGCTGACCGACATGGTGCTCGACCGCAGGCCGGTGATCCCATGGGATCGTCTGCCGCAGCTCGAGTACCAGGAGGGACGCGTCAAGCCGCAGCTCGTCTGGGCGGAGTCACTTCAGCGCGTGCGCACGCTCGCAGAGCTGCAACAGCGCTTTGGTCCTGCCTGTATCGGTACCTACATCATCTCGATGTGCTCGGACGTGTCCGACGTGCTCGAGGTGCTGTTCCTGCTCAAGGAAGCCGGTGTTTTCCGTCACGGCGACGGCGACCCGGAATGTGACGTCGACATCGTTCCGCTGTTCGAGACGATCGAGGACCTGCGCCAGTCGCACCACGTCCTTGCCCGCCTCTGCCGCAACGATGCCTACCAAGTACAGCTGGCCGCGCGCTCGCTGGTACAGGAAGTCATGCTCGGCTACAGCGACAGCTGCAAGGACGGTGGATACCTGACGAGCAATTGGGAGCTGTATCGTGCGCAGCAGGAGTTGGTCCGAGCAGCCGGTGAAGCCGGTGACGTGCTCGGTTCACCTCTGACCCTGCGCTTCTTCCACGGCCGCGGCGGTACCACCGGACGCGGCGGAGGAGGTCCGATTCACCAGGCGATTCTCGCGCAGCCGCGCGGAACTGTCGGTGAACTCAGGCTGACTGAACAAGGCGAGGTCATCTGGGCGAAGTACGGCGAGCCTACCCGGGCGCACCGCTACCTCGAACAGGTCCTCGGTGCGGTACTGACTGCGACGGCCAATGTCGCGGGAGAGCCGGAGGAACGCGCTCGCTGGGAAACTGCCATGGCAGAGATGTCCGGCACATCCTTCGAGCACTACCGGAGCCTCCTGGGTGATCCGGACTTCCTCGAGTTCTATCGGCAAGCTACGCCGATCGAGGAGCTCGCGCGCACCAGCAAGTACGGTGCGCGTCCGGCCAAGCGTGCGAAGACGGAGCGTCTCGAGGACCTGCGAGCCATCCCCTGGGTGTTCTCGTGGAACCTTATTCGCTGCCTGCTTCCCGCGTGGTACGGCGTCGGCACGGCTCTGACTAGCTTCATCCGAGCTGACGAGGGCAACCTCGAACTGCTCAGGCAGATGTATCGGTGCTGGCCGAAGTTCCGCACCGAGCTCGACAACTGCCATCAGGCGCTGGCGAAGGTCGACATGCACCTCGTCTGTTACGCCATCGATCGTCTCGTCAGCCGCGAAGATCTCCGTGAGCGCTTCAAGCGGCTGCTGGTTTCGGAGTACGAGTTGACCCGGGACGCGATCCTGCAGGTCATCCAGGTCGAGGAGCTGCTTGGAGACAACGAGCAGCTGCAGCGCACCCTCCGTGTGCGCGAGCCGTATCTCGACGCTCTGAGCCTCCTGTTCATCGAACTGCTGTGCCGAGTTCGCACTCCACTCTCACAGCACGACGCAGGCGAACAGGAACTTCTCGAAGAGAGCACCGCGCTCGTGATCAACGGCCTCGCCAACGGTCACAAGAGCACGGGCTGATGTTCGTTGTGGGGGGCCGATGCCAATTGGGGCATCGGCCTAGACCCACCGGAGGTTCGTTCCCGACGATCCCCCACATTTCACTTAATACCTTACATTTTACAGCCACTTACGTCGCTTCGTCATGTCAACATGACGTGACAATCGCCGCTGAATACCCCTTGCATATTTATGCATCGGCGGGCGCAAGGCTCCCCCTCCCCAACTTCAATTGAGGGTGAGTCAATGTTAATCAGGATTTTTAAGCAGCTTAACTTTGACGTAATCTATCTTGCCGCCAAAGCGGTTATCCCCTTCCTTGTAGGCGCGTGAAACGGCAGTCTCTCCGTCCATTCCTACATCCACTCCTTCGTCGGCGGAGTAAACGAACGGCTGAGTTTTCGGAATACTGCCTTCTGAAACCTTCTTTCCGTTAACGAAAAGCATCGCTTTTCCACCGGAGCCCGGTTTTGCGTCATCGGTGTAGTACTCTAAGCGGACTGAATGTTTTCCCGGGCTTAGTGCGCTAGACGACCCAATCTTGCTGTGTTCAAGACCGAAGTAGTTGTACTCGTGAAAGATTCGACCATCCTTAGCGTAAAGTGTCCATCCTCCGAATTTTCCTGCCTGAGCGATAATTACTCCGTTCACTCTTGCTGGAACCTCAACTTCGGTTTCGATTGAATAGGAACGACTTTTTAGATTTAAAAATGCATTTTCCATAATGCCGGTCATTCCCTCGTACACGGTGAGCTCAGTTCGACCTCCTAGTAGGTCAGGCCGTCCTGCAATGGCAGCGTTGAATCGCTCAGACCGACGATCATCTATCGGGTAAACATGATTCTTAATCGCCTCTTGATCGAATACACGCTGAAGCTCCTTAAGCTTCTCGGGCTTTTCAGCCGCTAAATCTTCAGCCTGCGTAAAATCCTTATCTACGTGATAAAGCTCCCACACGTCGTCGGCGAGAGCTGGGAGATTCGGATCCAGCACCCAGGGAATGCTGTGGCGGGTTACCGCTGTCCATCCGTCGTGGTAAATTCCGCGGTTGCCAAACATTTCAAAGTATTGAGTAGTGTGACGCTCTTTCGCCTCCGGATTTTCAAAAGTGTAGTTTAACGAGCCACCATTAAAGGGCGTCTGCTTGACTCCGTTCACCTCAGTTGGAAACGGAAGCCCTGCTGCCTCGAGCACGGTCGGCGCGATATCTACAACGTGGGAAAATTGTGACCGAAGTTCTCCGTGCGCCTTGATGCCTCGAGGCCAATGCACGATCATTCCGTTACGAGTCCCTCCAAAATGGGACGCAACCTGCTTTGTCCACTGAAACGGGGTGTTTCCGGCGTGTGCCCAACCGACAGCGAAGTGTGGAAAGGTATCCGGACTTCCCCAGTCGTCGATGTGATTCATCATCTGACTAGCATTGCCGATGATGCCGTTTAACGCCATCATTTCGTTATAAGAACCTTCCGGCCCACCTTCAGCACTCGAGCCATTGTCACCAAGAATGTAGACGAAAAGCGTGTTTTCCATTTCGCCCATTTCTTCGAGCGCATTCACAAGCCGACCGATTTCACGATCCGTATGCTCAGCGAATCCCGCAAAGGTTTCCATTTGGCGGGCAAAAAGTCGCTTCTGCTCAGCAGTGTGTTCATCCCAGGCCTTAATCTCCTTAGGTCGCAGCGTTAATTTCGCGTCTTGCGGCACAATTCCCATAGCCTTCTGCCTAGCGAAAGTTTCCTCACGCAGTTTATCCCAGCCTTGGTCGAACTTTCCGCGGTAACGCTCGATAAACTCTTTCGGAACATGGTGCGGTGCATGAGTCGCTCCGGGAGCGAAATATACGTAGAATGGGCGGTCCGGCGTTAAGGATTGCTGCGCCCGCACCCACCGAATTGCTTGAGTCGTCATGTCAGTGGTGAAGTGGTAAGTCGGAGATTTTTCATGCTCCACTCGAGTAACGCCGTCATAGATTGCCGGCGCCCACTGGTTCGTCTCTCCACCAATAAAGCCGTAAAACTTGTCGAAGCCAGACCCCGTCGGCCAGCGATCATACGGTCCCGACACCGATACTTCCCACGGTGGTGTTTCGTGATATTTCCCAAAGGCAGCGGTGCTGTAACCATTCATTTGTAGCATCTGCGCCAAGGGTGCAACACTCTTCGGGCGCACTCCGGTATTTCCAGGAAACGCCGTCGCTAGTTCCATAATCGCGCCCGCGTTGTTGACGTGATGGTTTCTACCGGTGAGCAATGCGACGCGTGTAGGCGAACATAGTGCCGTGGTGTGAAATTTATTGTACCTGAGACCGCCTTGCGCAAGCTTCTCTGCGGTAGGCATGTTAATCGGCCCACCAAAAGCGCTTGGATGTCCGAATCCAAGATCGTCAATCAGCACCACGACTACGTTCGGAGCTTCGCTCGGAGCTTTTATTTGAAACTGCTCAGGCGCCGTAGCGTTCCTGGCATCAAGGGTTGTAATAGCTTGATGGCTTGGAGCTTGTAGCGGAAGACGACTTCGTGCATCTCCGCTCACTCTTGGAGCACAAGACATTAAAGCTAACAAGCAGCCGCATGCGCTCAAAGTTACGAGACTATTTAGAGTTCTCATCAGCACTCCTTTGAATTTAAAGAGAGAAAGGTTTTCGGCACCCAAGCGGAGGTAGAAATATTCAGCTAAATCGCCGATAACATCCAACGCTTCCTGCCCGGTAAGTCTATAGCATCAACTCACTCGAAGCGCGAAAGCACGCCGCATGCCAGTTAGGCTAGTTGATGCAATTCGGTTTCCTTAAGAATATTTCCCGAGCGAACGACTATTAAACCCTGCTTGGTTCTAGTAGTAAACCGGCCCCTGGTCAGGCCTTTGGTCAGGATCCTGTTCGGTTTCTGAGGATGTTTCAGGTTCAAACGCTGGCACGCCTTCTTCACCATCTCCCACTGATTGGGGATTGGAAAATTCGTCTGGCAATTCGAAACCATGGGATTCACTTGAGTCAGTCCCCATGCTTGTGTTTGAGCCACCACCTTCGGAAAAACCGGGCTCCTCTTCTGAAGAATTTTGGTATTCGGTACCTGAGGTGGAATTTGGGTTTCCACCGCCCCCGCCCTGCGGTTGAAACCAAGCTATCTGAAAGCTCCCGTCTAGACCTGCGGACGCTGCGCCGAAAACATCGCTGACAGCAACCTCAAGCCTCGGTAGTGAAGCAAGCAGAAACAGCGCTAGGACTGAGAGTAAAATAGATAGTTCGTTGATCAGCGCACCAGCGCTGGATAGAAAAGGGGACCTTCGGCTCATCTCGAAACAACCACATCCTCAACTGCCACCTCTATCAATCACCCATCCCCTAGTCCGAAGTTTTGGAAAATTTGCTTCAGGCCGCTGAACCTTACTTTTCAACCAACTGATATTACAGAAAGATCGGCCCTCTTGAGCATCTCCGCAGATCGTCAAAATGATAGTATTTTATCAAGGCAAGTTCGCGAACCTGCCTGCTCAAAGCCTCGATTTGGACTCGCAGCTCCTCGAGGTCTGGGCGTGTTCGAAAACAGTTGGACCGCTGGATAATTGGAGCTCCGAGCTTCACTTTCGACTCGCCTAGACACTCGCTCAACTCAGAGGACAAATACTCTATCTTACTATCCAATAGTCGGCTGGCGGCATTAGATTCTACTATCAGCTTTTTCAAATCAGTCTCCACGTTAAAGCAGAACTCCTCCTGCCCGCTCTCGTCAGCACTTGCCGGAAGCTTGGCAACGGCTATGTAAACTAGCAAAAAGAGCACCGCACCTGCGATTGCAACAGCTCCCGTAGTTCGAGATTTATAGGTCACGTTCCAGCACTCCACAGCTCATTCCGGAAACACTGGCTCACCCGGATCCGCTGCGCTTCCATTGCAGTCACTAGCAGAAACAGCAGTGCCGTCGCCTAGCCGCCCTTCGTTAGCCGTAAAGAAGATGTTTACCAGCGACCTAAGAATAAACGCGGCACAGGCAACAACCAGCAGACTAGAGGCAGCGCGAAAAGCGCCTAATGCTGAGCTGATAATCGTTCCAAGGCCCGCTCCTACCATGACGAGCGCGCCAAAGTTGCCCTCAACCAGCCCCAGAATGCGCTGGCCAGCACAGAAGATTCGCGAGTCATCCATCACTCCCGGGTTTGCGCCTGCAGTCTGGGCAAAAGAAAATTCCTGTAGGCCAGCCGCTAGGATACAAACTCCAACAACAGCCCAAACCATGTCGAGCTTACGACCTACTCTCTCAGCAAATCC
>JAGRAN010000096.1:0-28687 GCA_020434585.1 Bdellovibrionales bacterium | reverse complement strand
GGTTTTTACTGTATTATCAGCACCTTCGACCGTACTGAAGACAGAGACAACCACTCGCCCCCCAGCGGTTTCATCCCGCTCTTTTGGACTAATGTCGCGGTCGTACTTTGCAAGAAAATTGCGGAGCTTGCGGTGAAAAGTCTTACCTTCGTCAATGAGCCACTTTCTAATCTGGGGCAGATCACTGACGAATACGTTGTCGTACTCAGTTCGAACGTGAAGATTGTTTTGCGCTTGCTCTTGCGTCACATTTTGTTCAACACACGTGATGAGTGTTTGCACTTCCGCAGCTAGCAGACGATACGCCTCTTCTGGTTTCTGGTTTCCGACAAGCTGGCGTGCACGCCTCACACGCTTTCCGCGCCGCTCAACCGCACCGCTTCGTTCAAGCTCAAACAGGACCGTGCCAGGATTTAGATGCTTACTTACTTTCGATACTAGGCGATAGAACTCGCTCTCTTCCCCGCCTAAGGTAAGCTGTTTTGGCTGCCCCCGCGCCGTCTGAAACTCCTCGTCCTGCTCCCAGTGAGCAAGCACTCGGCCCAAGAGGGTAATCGGACCACTCGGAAGCGGCTCGCTTTCGCCCTCAATTCTGTTTGCTTCATCGCGAGTAACGCCACTCAGCGCACTTATCCGGCTGGCGTTAATTTTCAAACCATTACGCTCAAGTTCTTCACGCGCAGCCTGCACAAAAACGATTTTTGCAACCCGGTTAAAGTGCTGAATTGCGTAGCCCTTTCTCAGGCAAAACCTGGCTAGCGGCAGCAACAGCCATTGCAAGTATTTAAGATTGTTTTGTGTTTCTGCCATTAGGAAAACATGCACATTATCTGCATTTTGCGTACAAAAACCACTAGCTGCTGAGTTCAACTTTAGCGCAGGCTTCAACCTTCCGCCAGATAGTTCCTCTATCGTCAGAAGGTCAGCTTAGCTAAATAGCTTGAATATCATTAATTTTTGAGGCGATCGCTGAAGTGTCAAGGGCTGTTTTTATCCAAACAAAAGGCAGTCTTGGCGCGCCTTGGTGCGTTTTTCCTGCATTTTGTTCGTGAGGCCTACTGGGCGAGTGCCCTGAATTCGAGTTCTTTAATCAGTGAGGACTTGATTGATTTGCGCTCCATCGCACGCTCGATTGCCCGCGAAAGGACCTCAGTATAGAGCAGAGGTGGATGCGACTTTACCCAAAGGTAGAAAGCAAACGAGCCGGGCATCGGGTTGAGTTCGTTAAAGTAGATGTTATCGGTCTTCGTGTCATACATGAAATCAAAACGCACGATGCCTGAGCACTCAAGAACGCGGACGGCCTTCTTAGCATAGCCAATAACACGCTCTTTAATTGCTGGGTCCAGGTGCTGCGGGTCGATATCGCGGGTAAGATTCGCCATCCCTCCGGACTCCTCACCTGTCTTCTTCGAAGCACCTTCCCGTAAATACTTATCTTCGTAAGAAAGTACTCCAGAAGCTGACACGGGAATCTCTACAACTGAAGCGACTGGCTCTTCTTCTTCCAAAATAGAAACATTAATTTCAAACATCTCCGACAGGAAAGGCTCAACAATTGCTGAGTTGTCGTGGCGAAAAACTAAAGCCAGCGCGGAGCGCAGCTCCACTTCGTTCTCAGCTTTTGCGATGCCGATACTAGAGCCAAGATGGCAAGGCTTTACGAACACAGGAAAGTCCTTCAATTCTCCGCCTTCGAAGACTGACTTAAGCGCTGAATCAAAATCCTTAAGTGCATCCTCTTTACGCACAACAACGCCGGGTAGAACCGGTATGCCGTGATCGTGTAGGACGCTCTTGCAAATATACTTATCCATCGCCACTGAAGAGCTGAGCACGCCTCCCCCGGTATAAGCAGCGTCGGCTAGTTCCATCAGGCCTTGAACACAGCCGTCTTCTCCGAACTCTCCATGAAATGCCAAAAAATACACGTCGATAGGAATCTGTTCGGCCCGTGAAAATCTGCCCACAGGGGTTTCGGCGCTAGAGCCAATGACGGTAACGCCTTCTGAGTCCGGTACCGGAAGCAGCGTGACCTCCGTCAATTCATTCAAGCAGCCTGGCAAGCCCTTATAAAACGAGCGCTCCAGGAGCTGCTCACCGACATACCAATGGCCGTTTGGCGCTATATAAATCGGGATTACGTCGTAACGCTCAACATCCAACGCACGAATCAATTGGAGCCCAGTGATAACAGAAATCTCGTGCTCGACGGAACGTCCGCCGAAGATGACACCGACTGTTTTGCGTTTATTGCTGCCGTTTTTCATTCAGCCCTTCAGCACTAAAATCTAATATACTCTTCAAACACATCAGGAAGATCATTTTCCAGCAGAATCACATCGCCCGACTTCTGCAGCTGCCTGAGTTGATTTAACGCTTCGTCCCGATCGTCGAACACTAGGACTTTATCATCCGGATACTTTTTCTGTTTAAGTCCCTCTTTTAATGCCTCGCGGTTTGTTGTCCCGACTAGCATAACCAGGTCACAAACCTCTGCAGCGCGAGACGCCGCGGTTGCGTTTGCTCCTGTCTGCTCCTCCCCCAACTCAATCATTCCAGGAGTCACTAAAATCTTGCGCTGTCCCGGAAAAGCCTCAAGCACGTCGAGAGCTGCTGCAAACCCAATTGGATTGGAATTGTACGCATCGTTTAGCTGGACAATCTTGTCTGTCTTAATAACGGAAAGGCGATTATCCACTGGAGCAAGATTGCTAATCGCCGCGAGGACAAACTGCGGATCTGCTTCTAGCGCACATGCCATGGAAAAGGCCGCCATAATGTTTGACAAGGCTGGGCGGCCGAGCAGTTTAGTGTGGCCTGCGTAGCCTTTACCTTTCCAGTGAATCTTGAAGCTCGTACCTTCGGGATCTACTTTAATTTCGTCAATCCAAACATCAAGCTTACCCGCTGTTCGATCGAAGCCATATAGTATGGTCGTTTTCTTTTGGAACTCTTCGGCGGCTCTTCGCGCAAAGGAGTCATCACCGTTGCATACTAGAATGCCATCTTCTGGCACCGCTCGGGCTAGCTCAGTTTTTGCTCGGTAAATATTTTCCCGCGAACCGAAGCGCTCAAGATGCATGTTCCCAATCGCAGTGATAATCGCACCTTTCGGCGGCGTAAGTTCACAAACTCTTTCGATAGAGCCTCTGCGATAAGCCCCCATTTCAATCACTGCAAACTCGTGCGACGGTTTGAGGTCCTCACGGATTATTCGAGTGTTGCCCATCAGGGTGTTCACTCCGCGCTTGGGCCAGAAGGTCGCGCCCTTTGTGGTCTGCAACAGCTCGCCAAGCATGTTCTTAACAGAGGTTTTGCCGTAGCTGCCAGTAATGCCGATGATTAGTGGATCAATTCTGCGGACTTTAGCAGCGGCTTCCTCCAAATATCTTAGCTGCCTGCGGTCTTCCCCAGGCTTAAGCACATCGACTGCAAACGCCAGCAGACGTGGCACTGACTGAATGACTAGAATTTGTACCGCCCATGTAAGCGCTGCGTGCTCAGCCCAGTAGCCTAAAAACCCAACTCCAAACGACAGTGCAGCAATCATAAAAAATGCTGTGCGGTAAATTCGCTGCGCGCGGTCCGTCATATTAAGCTTGATCTTTCCGCTGACTCGCGGGTCCGGCTCCGATTTAGCAAGAGTAATCAAGGCCGCAGCACCCGCCAAGGAAATCAGCAGCGATACGATCTTCAGCTCCGCAAAAAAGGATGCTAGCACTACAACACTTAAGACAACCGTACCTCTGGTATCGTAAGCCGAGTTGCGGCTAACCCACTCAAGCATTCTACGTGAATTGTATTCGTCCTGCTGCAGCACGCGGAGGTAGCGCGCTAGGCGCCGCGAACAAAAGATCAAAGTTGCAGTAAATGCTAAGGCAAACGTCAGCAGCGCAGACATGCTAGGCAGCCTCCTCCAGCTCTAAATTGTCGGCGTGTTCCAGAAAGGGCAAAACATAGTGCGCAATTAAATGCGAACCCACGTCTCGAAAAGGATAATGATCTTGGCCCTGCAGGACTATCAGCTTTGCGCCAGCTATTAAGTCCCTAAAACGTTGCCCCAGCGCTAACGGTGTTTCCCGATCACGAGTGCCCCAGAGAAGAAGTGTGGGTGCTTTAATCAAGCGGCAGTTTGCGCTCTGATCCTCAGTAACCGTCTTCACAAGCGTGCCGCGCAATTTTCCAGCTGCAAGGTAGTCGCGTGAGCCATATTTAGGCACAAACCAATCATTAAACAAGCTAGAGCCAAACTGTGCATCAGACCACTTTATCAGACCCCGAAGAGATTTAATCCACTTGCTGCGAAAAGACTTAAGCAGCGGCTGCTGAAGCTGTAGCCCGTGACTACCAATCAGAACTAAGCCGGCAACTCGCTCGGGGTGCTTAGCTGCCAGTCTAAGACTGATTCGACCTCCGAAAGAATGACCGATCAAATGGGCACGTTGAATTTTGTGTTCGTCCATGTAAGACAAAATGCAGCCGGCGTAGTCCTCCGTTCCCCAGTCATGGGGAGGAGCATCACTTTTGCCGAAGCCAGGTAGGTCGATAAGGTGAACCTTATGCTTCCACACTAGAAGGTCCGCAAGCGGTTTGAAATCGATAAGTGAACGGTTCCAACCGTGTAGCAGGATCACATCGCTGCCGGAACTACCCAAGCACACGCTATTTAGTTTTTTCATGTCTCGATTTCCCAGCGGCGTCGTCGCCTTCCAGCCTTCGTACTATCACCTGCCCCCGAACACGTAAATCTATCTCGCTGACTTGCTCACTTCTAGCGTCTAAGTCTGCGATAACTGTGCGAAGTTGCTCCAGCTTAGTCTTTGCCTCACCTAAAGTGTCAATTGATATTCGCACAGCACCGACACTTCCGAGCCGCATCGGTTCCACCGTAATTTCGTCCGGCTCGATCAGATACTGGGAGACTTCAAACGGAAACCTCCCCGCAAGCTCCAAGGTTCGAATCATCTCTAACCCTTGTTTTAGTAAGACTTTGTCGTCAGCAGCTGCAGCAACTCGAGGTAGCGAACTTAACTCGACTACGGTCTCCGGATCCTTGATCGCGTCAAGCGGCTGGACCATTTTCATCGAGCGAGAAACTAACCATGACCTGTCTGCGGCACGCCAAATCAACCACGGTTCGATTTCGCTAATTTTAATTCGCGCACGAAGCGGAAACAGATGAAAATCAACTTGGGCGTCCTTAATCCAGGGGTGCGAGCTCAAGGCGACGTTCCAGCTGCTTTCGCTGGCAGACCACAGAGTGTTCAAACCATGCTGGTGCACTAACTCAAGCACCTCCTCGTCACTCACATAGTAGTTCCCGCTGACGTCGGTGATTCGTACATCCGTCAAATTCTCCCAAGCGGCTTTAAGCACGCCCAGGCCTGGAAGCTTTTTGGACTCAGTTTGCGAATTTGCAACTTCACTTGAACTTAAACTTAATGTGCTCGCTTCAAGATCTCCGCCAACAGACGCTCGTGGAGCATCGATGGCCTTCCCAGCCTTGTTAAGCGCCGCAAGAATTCCACTGATGGCAAGCAGCAGGACAAAAAGAAGCAGCGATTTCTTCATGTCACCACATCCTTATCTCGGGTTTAAGTTCAGCGGCACACATTTCACGCACCGCAGCAATCGCAGACTGAACTAAGTCAGAAACATCGCTGCTTTTCGCCTCAGCCCCGCTGCGAACAAGCCAATTGGCATGCATTTCTGAAAACTCTACCCCACCCTTGCGCCGACCTTTAAAGCCTGCGCGGTCTAGCAGGGCCCCAGCAGCGGCATCGTCACTTGGATTCTGAAAAACAGAACCGGCAGAAGGTAAATGCAGCGGTTGAGTTTTTTTGCGGTAGAGCAGATTTTCTCGACGGCGCTTCAGGCATTCTTCTGCGGAGTCTCGCTTTAGTTCGAGCACAGCTCCAACAACGACACTTTGCTCGGGGAGGCAGCAGGCGCGGTAAGCTAGCTGGAGATCTTTGGCGTTAAGCACCTGCTCACCAAGCGCTGAGACAACGTGAACTTCGCGAAGCACATCTGCCATAGAGCCTCCGTGTGCACCTGCGTTCATAGCGACTGCACCGCCAACACTTGCTGGAATGCCAGCAGCAAATTCAAGCCCACTTAGTCCCCGGGCAGTTAACAGCCTGCTTAGTGACATTAAGCCTGAGCCGCCCGCAACGTAAAGCATAGCTGGGAGCCTGCTTTGCGCAAGCTTGTCAGCAACTTGTTCGATTGGTTCGAGCGCTTCACCAACGCTTGACGCCGCTCCGTTTAGGCCGCGCCCTAATCTGATTATTACATCACTCAAGTCAGAGTCCGGCAGAACAACATTGGAGCCGGCTCCAAGAACTCTCCAGCTCGCTCCGTGCTCCTGCAAAATTTTGAGGACCTGAGCACAGGCCGCCGTGCTCCCAATTTCCAACAAGTGCGGAACGTCAGCGCCCACTCCAAACGTGGTCAGTTCTCGGGCTGGAACCGTTTGACGCAACACCACATCTTGCAAGCTGCCGACTGCCTCAAGGGCGGCGTTCACTGCTTATTACCTCCACCGGCTTTTTCAGCGAAGGAATGGGCGTAACGGCTGATATCACCGGCGCCGAGGAACACAATTACGTCGTCACTGGTCGCGGTTCGCGCCAGGCTATCGAGCGCCTGATTTAGATCTTCAACATAATTGGCATCGGTGTCTCGAATGGCGCTGCATAATGCCTCTGCAGTAACCCCTTCAATCGGCGGCTCTCCTGCAGCATAAATCGGTCCGACGAACAGTTCATCTGCATTACCAAACGCGCCGACGAAATCACCGAATAATTCCTGCGTTCGAGTAAAGCGATGCGGTTGAAAGACTACCTTGAGCTTCCCCTTGTCCGAGTCAGCAAACCAGGCGCTGCGCACTGCGGTTAGCGTGGCAACTATTTCTTGAGGGTGATGACCATAATCGTCGATCACAGTCGGACACGAAGCTCCCTGACACAAAACTTGACTTCTTCGTGCAACTCCCGGGAACTGCTTTAGCCCTTGAAGTGCGGCTTCGAGCGACACGCCTAGTTCAAGCCCGACGGCGACAGCAGCCAGCGAGTTGCAGATCATATGCTGCCCAGGAATTGGCAGCTGCAGTTCATCTGCTTCGCTTCCATTAACTACAAGCGTGCAGCGGCTTCCGCGGTTGTCAATTCTGATATCCTTGGCGCAGACATCGGCATCCGGTTTAATCCCGTAGCGCAATACGCGGCGCTTTAATTTGCCGCACAAAGCCTCTACGACGGCGTCGTCCGCACATGCGACCACTGCCCCGTAAAACGGGACACTCGACATAAACCGAAAGAAAGCTTCCTCTAACGCGCCAAACGATCCGTAATGGCTCATGTGCTCGCGATCGATGTTGGTTACAACTGCGATCGCAGGGCGCAGCAACCCAAAGCTTCCGTCACTTTCGTCTGCTTCAGCAACTAGGAATTGACCACTTCCGAGCGACGCCCCGCTAGGCTTAGTGAGAACCCGCCCTCCAACAATCACTGTCGGATCTAGTGCGCCTGCCTGAAGAACTTCGCCGACCATTGTTGTTGTTGTCGTTTTACCGTGCGACCCAGCGACAGCCACTCCGTACTTCATCCTCATCAGTTCAGAAAGCATTTCAGCGCGCGGAATAACCGGAATGCCACGAGAAGCAGCGGCTAGTATTTCTGGATTGTTTGGGGAAATCGCGCTTGAAACTACGACATAAGAAACGGCGTCGGTGATATTTTCTGCCGAGTGGCCAATATGAACCGCGACACCAAGCGATCGCAAATGCTCAACTGCTGCGCCGGCCTTCAAGTCTGAGCCGCTAACTCGATAGCCAAGGTTGGCTAGAATTTCGGCGATGCCCCCCATCCCGACACCGCCTATTCCGATAAAATGAATATGAATACTTGATCGATACATCTTTGGCCTACAAAGAAACTAGTTCTAACGCTATGCGCCTTGCGGGACGCTGCTCCTGACCTGCTCGGTAACTTGCTAGAGCTGTTGACATCTTAGCTAACTTACTGGGGTCTAGACGCAAATCCAGCAACAGCTTACCCAATTCGGAGGTGCTGTGCTCACCCTGGCGCAGCACGAGAGCCATGCCATTTTCCGCTGCATGAGAAACATTGGCAAGCTGATGTCCACCCGCGATTTCTAGAGGAACGTAAATAGCCGGACGAGCCGCCGCGGAGACCTCAGCAACTGTCATCGCCCCTGCTCGGCAGATGATCAGATGCGCGGCTTGGTAGCGCTCAAACATGTTGTCGGCAAAGCCCAGCACCTCAACATTCTCAAAACCTAAATTGCGATATTCTTGTCTGACCTGTTCTTCATTGCGCGTTCCCGCTTGATGAACCAGTGAAATCCCAAACTCTTGGAAGAATTCGACTTGCTCCAAAACTAATTCGTTAAGCGACTGAGCTCCCTGACTCCCGCCAAGCACCAAGATACGCATCACTTCGTCTTGCTTCGGCGCACGATACTCACTAGTTTCGTAAAACTCAGCACGCACAGGATTGGGAAGTTCTATTACCTCCTTGCCTTTGAGCGACTTGACTCCCGGCGGCGCGTAAACCCGCTTAACCATACGCGCGAGTACGCGGTTTGCTACACCTGACTGCACGTTCTGCTCGTGAAGCACAGTTTTTATTCCTAATAACTTTGCGGCTAGAACTGGAAAGAATGACGGATATCCGCCAAAGCCAATTACGGCGTCTATCTTGCGCGATTTATATA
Organism: Bdellovibrionales bacterium; assembly: GCA_020434585.1. Lineage (GTDB taxonomy): Bacteria > Bdellovibrionota_C > UBA2361 > SZUA-149 > JAGRAN01 > JAGRAN01. Next base: position 19,945 of record JAGRAN010000096.1, on the reverse strand, counting down.
AGCGTCGAAGTGCTAGAATTGCGCGCGGGGCCAGAAATAACAGCCGCAGTAATCCTTTAATTCCGCCACCCAGCACGGGAACAGCCGGAACGGTCTGCAATTCGAAACCCGCTCCAGTAACTAACGGCTCCTCAAGTGGTCTGCCGCTGCCAACGAATAAGATGCTGCCGTTTTTATCAATTGACTTCAGCTCTTCGGCTACAGCGATTCCGGGTACGATGTGCCCGCCCGTACCACCTGCCGCAATCACAACATTCATGGCTTAATTGGAACCTTGGCCAAGCGAATCAGCAGCCCGAGCGCAATTAGGTTGGCCACCATTGCACTGCCTCCATAGCCAACCAGCGGAAGAACAAGTCCCTTTGTCGGGAGCAGTCCGGTAACTACCATCATGTTCAAGAATGCTGGCAGCGTAAGCAAAAGTGTCAGCCCCACCGCCAATGCAGAGAGTTCGCTCGAATCGCGCAGACGCATTGAAATAGTAAGACCAGCAAAGGCAATCACCGCAAAAATTAACAGCGTCGCAGTGCAGCCGATCAGACCTAGTTCTTCACCGATCACTGCAAAAATAAAATCCGTGTGCGCCGCGGGCAGGTAAAACAATTTTTGCTGACCAGCTCCGAGACCCGCGCCGCTTACTCCGCCGGAGCCAACAGCAATCAACGACTGAATAAGCTGGTAGCCCGTATTTGACGGGTCGTCGAATGGGTCTAGGAACGCCTGAATGCGGCGCAGGCGATAAGCCGAGGATTGAATCATCAGCCAAGCTGCGCTGCCCCCGAGCAGGGCTGCGCCGAAAAGATGAGTAAGCCTAGCACCCGAAACCAGCAGCTGAGCAAAGACGATCAGTCCAATCACTGCGCTCGTTCCAAAGTCCGGCTGCAGCAGCAGTAACAAAACGACTGCCCCAACTATACCGAACGGGATGGCAAGTCCCCCGGCTAAAGTGCTCAATCGCTCTTCTTGGCGACCGACGTACGATGCAATGTACAAAACGATTCCCAGCTTAACGAACTCGCCCGGCTGAACACGAACAGGCCCGAGAGACAACCAGCGCTGCGCGCCACCCGCCTTTACGCCGAGCGAGGGCACCAATACCAGCACGAGCATCAACACGCTGCAGAGTAAAATAAATGGACCAAGCTGAAGAAGAAACCGCGGCTGAGCTCGCACCACGGCAAACATCACTACTACACCGGCGATAATGTTTAGCACATGGCGCTTCGCAAACATCAAGCCGTCAGAATGAAGCTGGTCACTTAAGGGAGCCGTTGTGGACAGCACCATTAAAACGCTGATGCCCAGCAGCGCTACACAACAAACTAGAAGCAGCGCCTCAACGCCTAAGTTGAACTTCGGCTTGGAGCCTGAGCGCGGGCGCAACGCTCTCCCTGGGATGGCAAAAGAATTCTGCATGGGCACAGAGTACTAAGTAATTGCCTAGTTGAAAACGGGAATTTAATCTGCCGCTGCCGCCTGCCGGGCTAAGCTGCAAAAAGCCTCACCTCGTTCGGTAAAGCCGCTAAACTCATCAAAACTTGAGCACCCGGGACTAAACAAGACCAGATCCCGTTCGCCACTCTCCTTGAAAGCGACCTGCACAGCGGGGGAAAGACTTGAGGCCACTTCGACCAATTTTGCAGAGCGTATATCAGCTGGCAATGCTGCCTGCTCCGCTTTAATCATCTTGGCAAGTTCAGCGCCGGATTCGCCGAAGCAGATTACTCCTCGGCACTGGGCGGCAAGCTCCGACCACTCTTGCCAATTACCTTCCTTCATGCGACCGCCTACGAGCAAAACGACTTCGTTCAATTTAAAAACTTCGAAAACGGCAGCCAGAGCAGCAGATGCAGCTTCAGGATTCTTGGCTGCGGAATCGTCAATCACTATTCTCCCGCCTGGCAGCTTTAGACGCTGTAAATGATGCGGAGGAACTTCGACGGCTTCAATCCCACCCTGAACTGCATCAGCAGCTATTCCCAAACATAGCGCGGCCGACGCTGCTGCGGCTGCATTGATTCTATTGTGAGCACCAATTAGATGGAACTGCGCGAGACTGAAATTAAACTCTCCAGTGGACAAGCGGCAGTGCAATTTATTTGTCGAACGGTCAAACCAAGTGGCTTCTCCTGGTCCCTCGTTTGCCTGAACTGAGACGACGCGCCCGTTAAACTTCGCTGCAAACTCCGCCCCCACAGTGCTGGTCGTATCAATGATCGCAGCACTTCCCGGTGTATCAGCTGCAGCAAGTAAACGAAACTTGGCTCTGTGGTAGTCATCTTTGCTTCCATGAGACTCGAGATGATCCACCCCGAGGCTGCTCATGACTGCCACTTGAGGAGCAAAATCCACCGCTTCTTCAAGTTGATGACTGCTAACTTCGATGATCCAATCTTCGCCTTCATTCCTCGTGCCGCCCGCTAAAACTTCAAGCGCAGAAGCACCGTGTCCGCTAATGCGAACCTCCCGGCTCGCACACTGATAGATAGACTTAAGTATCGCAAGAATTGTTGACTTGCCGTTTGTGCCGCTAACTGCAATCGACGGCGCACCAAACAAGGCGCACGCCAGGTCAAGTTCTGAAACTGCTGCTATATCCAATGCACGCAGCGCCTTTATTAAATGACTTTCGCCCCGAACCCCTGGACTTAGCACCGCAGCGGCAGGAGCTAAGCGAATAATTTCATTACGGTGCAAATCGACGTCAAATCGATCAATCAAAGCTACGCCGAGCTGTTCAAGGCGTTTGCAGGACCACCCATTCGCAGCATTCTCATCTATGACAAGAGGATTATAGCCGGCTGCCTTAAGCGCAGATGCCGCAGCAACGCCTGAACGGCCCGCACCAACAACTGCTATACAGCGCTGCTCTGCATGAACTGCCCGTTCAAGAAGAGCTTGAATTCTGTTGGCAAGCTGCGGCACATCTACCCCGACTAACGAAGTTTAAGAGTAGCTAAGGACATCAGCGCTAGGACTATCGAGATAATCCAGCAGCGCACGATTATCTTAGGCTCATCGATTCCTTTAAGTTCGAAATGGTGATGAATCGGCGCCATTTTAAAAACTCGCTTTCCTGTAAGTTTAAACGAGGCTACCTGTGCGATAACTGACAGCGCTTCCATCACAAATACACCACCAGCAATTACGAGGACCAATTCGTGCTTTGTAATTACAGCAAGTGTCCCGAGCGCACCGCCGAGGGCAAGTGAACCGACATCTCCCATAAAGACACTTGCCGGAAAACTGTTGTACCAAAGAAAGCCCAATCCGCCCGCAATAACGGCAGCGGCAAATATCGAGAGGTCCCCGCAACCGGCGATGTATGGGATTTGCAGGTAGCTGGCAATTTTTGCGTTACCCGCTGCATAAGCGAAGATACCGTAGGCGAATGCTACGGTCATGACTGGGCCAATCACAAGTCCATCGAGCCCATCGGTTAGATTCACTGCGTTCGAACAACCAACTATCACCAGCATCGCAAACGGCACGAAGAAGTAACTCAATTCTATTTCGATGTTCTTGAAAAACGGCAATGCAACTGCAGTAGAAAACTCGGGTTCGATCATCAGCATTGTCAGCACTGCGACCGCAGCTACGGTGAGCTGCCACACCATCTTCGTTGTGCCGCGCACACCCTTGCTGTTTTGATTTGTAATCTTTTTGTAGTCGTCTAAGAAGCCTAAGATTCCGTACATGCTAGTGACACCAGCGACAGTCCATACATAGACGCTGGTTAAGTCTGCAAGCAGCAAAGTGCTTAGCAGTACCGCGAATACCAAAACGACACCGCCCATCGTCGGAGTCCCCTGCTTCGCCTGGTGAGACTGTGGGCCATCATCGCGAATTGGTTGACCTAAATAGCGCACACGAAACCAACGAATAAACATTGGTTGAAAGATCAGCACCAGCGTCAGACAAATTATGAAGGCCAGCATCGACCGAAACGTCAGATACCGAAATACATTGAGCCCACTGAAACTATCTCGCAGGGGATACAAAAGGTGATAGAGCATGCTTGATTAGGTCCTTAAGCGCTGGCTTGGAGATCGATGACTTCTCTCGCGACCAAGCGGTCGTCAAAGTCGTGCCGCACTCCGTTTATTTCTTGATACGGCTCGTGCCCTTTCCCTGCAATCAAAATAATATCGCCGCTGCGCGCAATTTCTACAGCTCTAGCAATTGCCAGACGGCGATCGACTATGCATTCAAAATTTGAACAATCTGCAAAGGCTTGCGCAATTTCATCCACAATACTTTGCGGGTCTTCGCTCCGTGGATTGTCCGAGGTCACAATAGCAAAGTCGGCTCGCTCTCGCACGACCTGACCCATCTCAGGACGCTTGCCTCGGTCGCGATCCCCTCCGCATCCAAAGACCACTATAAGTCTGGCCGGCTCGAGTTCCCGCAGAGCTGCGCACGCCGCTTCGAGCGCTGCTGGAGTGTGGGCGTAGTCGACAAAAACTGCGTAATCATCACTGAAAACCCGCTCAATCCGTCCTGGCACTTCGGGCACTTCCGCTAGGGCTTCGACCACTGCCGCTGTTGATGCTCCGAGAGCCTTCAATATTCCAAAGGATGTAACCAGGTTTTCCACATTAAACCTTCCGCTAAGTTTACTGCGAAGAGCTACCGCTTCTCCCTTGAACAGCAAGTCTATGTGGGTTCCATCAGTCCTACACTCTGAGCTGACAACGCAGCAATCCGACGCTTCTCCTATAGCTGAGGCAGTAATTAAGTCGCATCCCTCCATGCCCGCCAGCTCATTAGCTAGACGCAGCCCAAAGGGATTGTCGATGCATACAACCGCAGTTCGCTTCGCCTTGCGCGAGGCCGCTAACTCCTCGATAAAGAGTCTTCGCTTGGCGGCAAAGTATTCCTCCATCGATGGATGATAATCGAGGTGGTCTCGGGTGAGATTTGTAAAAGCAAGCACGTCCCATTCGACTGATGCCGTCCGCAGCTGGACTGAGGCATGCGATGACGCCTCCAGCACGACTCCCTTTGCCCCGCTTTCCAATCCTTCGCACATCGTGCGCTGTATCACGAGCGGGTCTGGAGTGGTGGTCGGCAGGGGCGTAAAGTCAGATCCACTACCCACCTGCGCTAGCCTAGTCCCCAGGGTCCCGATCTGAACCCACGGGCCGAAAACTTGCGACGCAGCTTGAGCAGTTATCCAAGAAATAGAGGTTTTGCCGTTAGTACCCGTGACTCCGACGCAAAGGAGCTTAGTACTCGGTTCACCAAAGAAGCGCGAGGACACCGCCGCAAGCGCTCGTCGCACGTTTACAACTCGCGCCAACACAACTCCAGGTGGAAGTTCGGAAACTTTGCAGCCCGCTTCTACGACAACTGCCACGGCTCCGCGCTTAACAGCATCTGCAATAAATTCGTTCCCGTCTTGGGCATGGCCAGCAACGGCAAAGAAGACCGCGCCGGGAGACGCCTGCCGCGAATCGAAGACAATACTACTGACTGTTACGTCAGGCGAAATTGAAGTGGTGGCCTCACCGTCGAGCAGCTTACAAAGCGAGCGTTCCCCCATCTGACTTTTCAGCATCCTCCAAGGTCACCGCGACTACACTTTTGCTCTGCGGGAACAAGTACTGAACGATATCCTGCATCGAGCGCCGGAAGACTGGAGCGGCAACGGTTCCACCCCAGCGCGGCATTACGTTAGGTTCATCCACGACGACAATCATTGTCAAGCGCCGAGCCTCACTGCCGTATTTGACTTCTGCGGCCCCAACGAACGAGGCAGTGACGCGATTATGGTCATAACCTCTACCATCCGTCCTCACTTTTTGAGCCGTCCCCGTCTTACCCATGACTAGAACACCAGGAATAGCAGCTCGCCGAGCGGTGCCATGCTCTCCTTCGATTACGTCACGCAAAATACCCTTCATCGCATCAGACGTTTCCTTGCGCAGTACTCGATGCTGTTTCGGCTTAGAATCGCGTTTCGTGATCGTCGGCTCAAAATAAATCCCGCCGTTGACAATCGCCGAGAACGCACTCGCGATCTGTAAAGCGTTGGCGCTGACACCATGACCGAACGCATGCGTTGCAAGGTCGATGTCAGCCCAATTTGACGCATTACGCAGAATCCCACCGGTTTCTCCCGGCAGTTCAATTCCAGTCCGTTTACCAAAGCCAAATTGAGATAGCTCCCGCCACAGCCGCTCCTTGCCTAAGCGCTCCGCAACTTTAGCCATGCAAATATTCGACGAGCGGATGATCGCCTCTCTAAACGGCACGCGGCCAACTGGATGCACGTCGTGAATGGTCCTTCCGCCGAAACGGTACGAGCCATTTTCGCAGTTCATCATATCTGTCCCGCGCACGATGCCATGCTCGATTGCAATCGCTCCAACAATAGCTTTCATAGTTGAACCAGGCTCAAACGAGTCCTGAATTACGCGATTACGCAGTGAACTAGCAGAAGTAATACTCGGGGCAGTCGGATTGAAGGAATCACTTTGAGCCATCGCCAGAATTTCGCCCGAATCGCTGTCCAGCACGAGTGCCGACACTGTCTTAGCGTTGCTGTCTTGCAAACCTGTGCGCACCTCACGCTCTACAATCGACTGAATCACCGCGTCGATCGTCAGCATAATATCGGATCCTTCCGGACGAACCGTGTCGGTAAAAATTCCAGACGCTGAGACCGGCGTATAAGCGGCATTTGCCCGTCCTCGTGCATCACGGTTTCCGGACAATTTGTCGTCTTTAGCGGCCAGACGGCTGTTAAACGAGGCTTCAACTCCAGCCTGCCCCGCTCCGTCGCGGGAGACTCGTCCAAGAATCGAGCCGGCAAGGTTGCCTTGCGGATATAAGCGGATAAAATCACGCATGACGACTACACTGGGGTCCTTGATTTGCGCCAGTTCGTCGCGCACTGCCCAGGGGACGCGATGCTCTAACCAGACAAAGCGCTGAGGTGCGTTCATTTTTCGCCTTACGTAGCTCTTGGAACGCCCGGTCAATTTGGCTAACTGCAAAGTCAGTGCCTCTGGGTTCGCGACCTTCTGCGGGTGAAGGGCTACCGCAAAGGCCGGTCTCGAAGTCGCCAAAGTTCGTCCCTGCCGATCAAGAATGTCACCCCGTGCTGCCTGCACCACAACTTGCTTGCCCTGCTGACGCTCAGCGCGCTCCATCCAGCGCTCATGTTCTTTAATCTGCAGGACCCACAAACGCAGAAAGATTCCAGCCGAGACTGATACTAAAAACGCGGCAACGCTAAACAAGCGGGCCCGACGTGAAAATTCGTATTTTTTGCTGACAGTGTGGCGCCGATGAAGGCTGCTGCTCCTCGCTAATCCTCTACCCGCGTTCATCAAAGTCCTCTCCTCTCTTCAATATAGCGAATTTGTCCTTCACCCATTGCTGACAACCCGTGCGATTTTGCGATTTGCTTCAAACGAGCCGGACGATGCAGCGAAGCATAGTCGGCTCGCAGCTGGCGCAGCTCAGCATCATATTCGAGTAATTCGTTTTGCACCGCTGCGACCTCATACCCTTTGCCAACCAGATGAATCCGCAGCCCCACCTGGATTAACAGTGCCAGGAACAATGCTGACGCAAGTGCTGTCTCTACGTTTAGCCGGCTTCGGCGCGGCAAACTCTGTTCAATCCTTTCAACCATTTCCTCCCCCAATCCCTAATGCATTTCGAAAACGCGAAGCCGCGCACTACGCGACCGCGGATTTGCTTCAATTTCTTCTTCGGTTGGCGTTACAGCATTCGCCGTCAACAGCTTCCCCAAAGTGTCGTTGACTTGCTTGACAGGCAGCTTGGCGGGCATCTCTGAGCGCTGCCATTTGCGCATCGCTTTCGCTACTAGTTGGTCTTCCAGCGAGTGAAAGCTAATCACCGCCAGCCTACCTCTTGGCGACAACAGCTCCGGCGCCGCGCGAAGCAAGGCCTCAATTGCTGCAAATTCTTGATTCACTTCAATGCGCACGGCTTGAAAGACGGTCGTTGCAGGGCTTCGTCCGGGGCTGCGGCGCGCCTGAGGAACTGATTTTTCACAAACTGCGACGAGGTCTGCGGTAGTACGCAGCGGCCTGCGCTTAACAATTTCTCTGGCCACTGCGCTGGCCTCGGAACCAACTCCGCCGCGGCGAAGTAGTCGCGAAATCTCCCGCTCATCCAGACTATTAAGCAGTTCGGCCGCGGTCTGGCCCTGGCTCTGGTCCAACCGCATGTCCAGCGGTCCATTGCCCTGAAAGGACAAGCCACGGTCGGCTGAATCTATCTGAAAACTTGAAAAGCCTAGGTCGGCCAGTATGAACCCAAAGGCCCTCTCCGGTCCGGCGCCTAGTCCCAGTTCTCCAGCAAGCGTATCCCAGCAGTCCTCCAATACGGCCGCGGCGTCGCTGAAGTTTGCGTGAAGAGCCGCAGCGCGTTGGCCACTCCCTGCAAACCGCTCCCGGCAGCGTTCGACGGCTTGGCGGTCACGATCCAGTCCAACAAGTCTCACTTGCTGGGCAGTGGCTAGCAGCTGAATCGCATGCCCACCGCCACCAAGAGTGCAATCGAGAATCAGCCTCGGCGCTTCTGGAGAAAGCTCGTTAAAAAATCCAATGACCTGCTCTGCCAGAACCGGAATATGCATCGTCCCTACAAGTCCAACTTAGAAAATAAGGCCGGGTCCATCATCAAGGCACTCTCGGCGTCGCTGAAGATCACGTCCCACACACGCACATCCCAAACTCGAAAACCGCGCAGCGTTGCTGTGAAAATCACATTCTTGTCGAGGCCGGCGTAGGCTCTCAGGTATCCGGGGATGTTGATTCGACCGTGGCCGTCGACGCAGCAGTCAGCCGCTCGGGCTAGATAGAAGTTTTCGAACTGGCGCAGTTGGGGATCGAAGCGGCTGCGGGCGGAAAGCTTTTCTTCCAGAACTCCCCACGAGGACGAGGAGTAGCCATCCAGGCAGCGCGCACCGTCGGCTACGTAGTTGGTTAGGACGACTGAGGCAGAGCCCTCCGCCTCGAGCACAGCGCGAAAGCTCGCAGGAAGGCTGCAGCGTCCGACTTTATCCAGGGTATGGCGAAAATGACCGCGAAATATCGCTCCCGGGCCAGCGCCGATTGAGAGATCTTCTTTATCCACGAATCCCAATATATCCCAAATTGCCCCAACTCTTCCCAGAATACGCAAAAACCTTAGCGCTATCAAGAATTTTTTTATGCAATTTTAGAAACTTATCCGGACAGGCTTGCTTGGGTTCAAATTGGAAACGTCGCTAGAAATTTTTTAAAAATAAACGACCAAGGGGGTAGATTAAGGGATCTGCGGCAGCTACACTTATCAACACTACGGAATCATAACTTAGTTAAATACTAGGTTATATAAGTTTCCGCTAAGTCCTGGTTTTCCTTTCTTGTTTTTTACTCTGTCAGAACTTTGCTGATGTTCTCTGTGAGTTTCCACAGAAGCGATTGATCAAAGTTCGAAGCGCTGCATTTTTCCCTTGACTTTGCACTAGGGAGTCCATATTCTGCGGCCCTTCAAATTCCCTAGAGTTGCGGTTTTCTTGATGCGCCCTCGGCGCAGCGGTCGGCTTCGTGCCCCTGGTTTCTACTTAGCGGGGAAGATGAATTTTCGTCGCAGATTGCTTGTATTAAAACAAACCCAGAGAGGAAACACTGCATGAAGCTTTGGTCAAACAACACCGTCCCCCGCAGCGCTGGCTCATTCAACCCGGAACGCAGACTACTTGCTGCTGTTCTGCAGCGAGCCATCACCGACTTCCTTACTGGAGACGGCGAACTCAAGGAATCTGCTGAAAACTGGCTTTACGGTGAAGAAACCGAAGAAAACGTAGATACTTTTCAGTTCTCCTACGTTTGCGAAGCTTTAGATTTCCACGGCGAAGAATTGCGCAAAGCAATCCGACGCCAATATGACCAAGCGCGAAACGCTCAGTCGGCAACTGCTGCCTAGTTAATCTTAACAAGGCACAAACTAAAAAAGCGGGCTTAGCCCGCTTTTTTAGTATCATCTCGCCACTAGAACGACCGTTCGAAACACTTCTACTAAGCCCCGGTAAGTCCTAAGCGGCGCGCTTCGGCTAAGATACTTCGAAATAAAATTTCATTGCCGACGCCGAGAAAACCCTTTACCATTGAATAATAGGGAAATTTTTAAAATCTATTGAGCACTGGCATGGCTGACGAAAGAGCGTCACATACCTGGAACCAGATACTGGAGGTTTTAGATAAAAAGCTGCAACTCGCCTTGTTGGAACAGGCCAAGATGGTGGTTGACGTTGAGCTTCATGGACCGGAATTAATCCTTTACGTTTGTAATCCTGAAGCGAAAGACTTTTTTAACTCAGACGTGAACGAACAGCGACTGATTCTCCAGGTCAGATCTGTAATAACCCTCGACAGCGTCACAGCGCATTTAGTCGAGGCGAGTCCCCTGAAAAGTTAATCAATAATTTCAGTCTAGTTCTTACGAGGTCGGCGGATTTTCTTCCAAGCGCGTCTTGGACCCTTGCCTTCGCGCTTCGCGAGGCGAACCGATTCTACATAGCGCATCAGACCGAGACGGAGGTAGTCCGGATTAATCCCCAGACACTCACATACGACGTCAAAGCTGAATACATAGGAGAGGTCTTTGGTCTCGACCCATTCTGAAACTTCGTTTTGAAGCTTGGAGTGCGACTCGACGGCGGTCTGCTGGGCCACGTAGGCCTCAATGCCGTCTGACAGCAGAGCTGCCATCAACTTGCGCTCTCCACCGCTGATTCCGCGGGTGGTGCGTTCGTTGAATTGGGAGGGGAGAACGACATCAGGTTCGAAGAGGCTCGAAACTGCGTCTGCTGTAAATACGCTCATGTTGCTACTTTCTCCGGCAAAATAATAGGCACTGCGCTCTATTATTCGTTATAGCGAGAAAAACCTTGCTGTGACTTCTGGAATCATCAAAACCGGAATGAAGCAACAATACCGCAGCCCCAAAATAATTCTATTAGAATCTGTAGAACGAGTACTCGCTTACCGAGTTTTCTGTAGAATGGTTGTTCTAGGCAGTGTCAGCGCAATTAAGGCGGGTCTGCGCCTAGCGGCCCTCAATCGATTCGACGTTCATCGCCTCAGTCAGAGGAGGACGGAGGATTCGGCGCTTCGCTTCTTCAGCTCGAAACGCCAAGTCGCGATGAGTTTCCATCAGACGTGTCAGCTGGTTCAAGTGATCCGCGGTTTGAGTAATCAATCGCGCTGCATCGCCTTCCGCAACTCCGCTTAGCAGAAGCAGTCCGCGAAACTCCTGCCAATTCTCAGCCTGCATCCAGGTAGTGACAGTATAAGCTGCTGACTGCAGCACCTGCTTATCTTCCAGCACACCCGGCATGCCGCTTGAGCCGATCTTCTGTAAGACTGAGTTGATTTTTTCCACGTCCTCCTCGGTAAGAACCGGTTTCTTTGTCTTCAGGTAGGTCCGATACGAGTCTCCGGCTATTGAGGCAACCAGCGCGGCCAGGTCTTCGGCGCTGCGCCCGTCGAAAATTCCGTCTTCGATCGTTTCTCCGAGCTCAAGCACCAAACTCGTGCAGAGGTTTGCTGCCCAATACCCCTTTTCAGAAAGAGTATCACCTTCGAGGTAACCAAGGTCACGCAGGCCTTCCAGAGCAGCATCTAGCAGCTGAAGCTGCTGCGTGCCTGCCTCCTGGGCCTGGCGCTTCAATCTTCTTGCTCGTTTGCCAAGCCGCTTCTGCTCCCGCTCGTGCACCGTTTCGTCTGCGAGCAGCTCTTCGATTTCAGCAGCCTCCTGCGCAAGCTCCAGTCCCCGGCGGCGATCGATAAATGCAGCGAGACTGCGCTCGACGGTATAACGCAGATCGTCCACATTGCGGTAGCGCAGCAGATTAAGGACCGTGCTGGGACTAGGAAAATACGCTGATGACAGAGGCTCTGGCTTACGTTTGGCGACTTTGAGCAGCTGGCGCGCATCACAAAAAGGGTTCGGAGCGACTACGCAAAAACCTACTGTATCACGCCCGCGTCGACCGGCTCGGCCTGACATCTGTTGAAACTCAGCAGCGCTAAGAGTCGTAAATCCCTCAGCTCCCCTGCGAGAGTGCGCAGTGATCACCACTGTTCGCGCAGGGAAATCCACCCCTGCCGCGACAGTACCCGTGGCTACCATCACCCGCAGCAGACCAGCAGCCATCAGCTCTTCCAACAGCAGTCGCCAGGTCAGCAGCTGTCCGGCGTGATGTGCTCCTACTCCTGTTAACAGCAGACCTTGATATTGGGGGTTGGTCCGGATCAGTTCGAGGTCCATGTCGTACTTGGCTGCGATTTCGTGCACGTGGGTGCGCAGCACGCGCTGCTGCTCGGCCGGGATGTGAAGTCGCTCATTGGATGCGATCCGCATTGCGTCGCTGTCGCATTGGCTCCGCGAAGTGCGGAAGACCAGTGCCGGGAGCATATTATCGCGCTCTAATTCGACAAGAATATCTGATAGGGGCAAGTCGCGGCGCATCATCTACCTCTTCTTCTTCCCCGAGCCGCTGCGCCCGCCTTTTCGGCCACCCTGGTAGCGCCTGCGCCCGCCTTTTCCCCGCCTGCCGCCAGACTTTGCACCGGCGTAGAATTCCTTCACTTCAGTGAAAATTTCGTGATTCTCATTTTCGAGCGGGATCACGCCGTACTCAGGATGAAGAAATGCAAGCCTCAGCTCAACGGGACGTTCTTGAATCGATACGATGCGCACCTCGCGGCCGCGAATGTCGTGAATCCAGTCGGCAACCTGCTGGGCATTTGAAATGGACGCACTCAGCATTAACAGAGTCGACGACCTCGCAGACAGAATCACGCTCTCTTCCCAGACTGGTCCACGCTGTGCGTCCGCTAAATAGTGGAACTCATCTAAAACGACCAACGAGTATCGTCCTCGCTCTTTCAGGTCATACAGCTCGTTGCGGTAGATTTCGGTCGTTGCGACGACTATGGCCGCATCACCCTCAATCTTGCGGTCGCCCGTAAGTAGGCCCACACGATGTTCTGGCTCAAACTTGTTCTTAAACTCTGTATACTTTGCGTTAGACAAAGCCTTCAGCGGCGCGGTGTATACGGCTCGAGCACCTTCTTCAACCACTCTGCGTATCGCCTCAACAGCTATGTAGGTCTTTCCGGCGCCCGTCGGTGCAATTACCAGAGTGTCGACCCCGTCGTGGAGCGACTCAATTGCTTCTGACTGAAATGGGTCAGGCTTGAATTCGTGAAGCTCAGGGACTCCTATTCCGTCCAGCAGTTTCTTGCGCGCAACTTCTAGTTTCTGCTGTCGTCGGCCCATACTGTCCCTAATGCGCGGCGGCGCTGGCGCCGAAGTCGTAACGAGTTTCAATAAATTTCAGCTCAGCGCTTGATGCCGTCTGCGGCAGCATGTCGGGAGGACAGTCGAGAGTAACTTTACCGCCGAACAAACCAATCACGCGCGGCACACTGGGCAGCAGCCGCCGTAAATCATGGCTGACAATAATAATCGTAGAACCGTGATCGCGATGTAAATCAGAAATTAATTTCATAATCACGCTAGCTGCAACAGGGTCCAGACCACCTGTTGGGTCGTCGAGCAGAACTAGTTCCGGTCTGGCAACAACAGCGCGTGCTAATGCGACCCGGCGCCGCATGCCGCCGCTAAGCTGACCAGGCATTTTCTTGTAGTCCTTGCCGAGCCCCACTCCGCACAGAGACTCGTAGGAACGTGACATAAGCTGCTGATAGTTCAAATCCGGATGCGCTTCTCGAAGCGCAAAAGCGACGTTGTCCAACACATTCATCGAATCAAACAGTGCGCCTTCCTGGAACAAAAATCCCGTTCCCACTGCACCGTTAGATTTTACTTCACCGTAATCGGCCTCTAAAACTCCGCCAATTATTTTTAGCAGCACGCTCTTGCCGCCGCCGCTGGGGCCAATCAGTCCGATTAGCTCTCCCCGGTTAAATGAGGCATTAACACCGCGCAGCACATGCTGGCCATCAAAACCTTTCCAGATTTCTTCACAGCGAATCATGGGGCAAGCTCGCCCAGAGGCAATTCCTGGGCAGTTGAAATTATTGCAGCTCCTTCAGAGCCGTCGCTCAGCACATACTCGCGCCATTGTTCTAAAACTTCCAGCATTTCAGCCAGGCTTTGAGAGGTGCAGATTGCTCGCCGGGCTTTTGAGGATCCCTTGAGCCGCCGTGTCGCTTGCGAGGCAAGCTGTTTCATTTTGCCGGTCACGCCCCGTTCAGGCATTCGCTCGCTTAAGATTAAGGAATAGCGCTCAAGTAGTTCGATAGTCTCAAGCACCCCGGGTCGTTCAAACGGTTCTCCACGAACAGCCGCAGCGATTTCAGCAAAGATCCACGGATTGGCCATCGCCCCGCGGCCAATCATTATTCCCGCAACGCCGCTCGACAGCGCCTGCTTCGCCGAATCGACATCGATGATATCGCCGCTGCCGACTACAGGAATTTTCAGCTCATCGGCGACTTGCGCTACAATCTCCCAGTCTGCAATTCCACGATAAAGGGCTTTGCGTGTGCGGCCGTGCACAGCAAGCATTGCAACGCCTGCATCCTCAGCCATTCTGCCTACATCGAGCGCATTTCTCGACTCATCGTCCCAGCCGGAGCGAATCTTCAGCGTCACCGGAATCGATACTGCTTTTACTACTCGAGTCAGTATTTTGTTCAGGTGAAACGTTTGGCGCATTAGTTCACAGCCGCCGCCGCGCTTGACTACTTTTGGAACCGGACAGCCGCAGTTGATGTCGACGATGTTTGCGCCGGTGTCCTCGACCATCTTGGCGGCTTCAACCATCCGATCGATGTCGTAGCCAAAGATTTGAATTGATATCGGACGATCTTCCTCGCCGTATTCCATCATCTGCAGACTGCGGCCGTTGCGTCTGGTCAGGCCCTCGATGCTGATAAACTCCGTGACAGCTAAGCCGAGCGCTCCCGGGTTCTCGCCGCGAATTAATTTTCGAAAACAGGAGTTCGTCACACCCGACATAGGTGCCAAAACTAAGTTGGGCGAAACCCTGACGTTTCCGATATCAAATGAGCTAAGCATCAGATAATTAAATAAGTTTCTATAGACGCGAAATAGTACGCGATTTGGGCGGGTAGCGGCAAGCGCCGACTCAATTTAGTGGTCCAGACAGCGTCTAACCTCCCGAGCAAGCTCCTCTACCGCAAACGGCTTCTGAACGAAACCCAGGCCGCCGGAATCAAGGACGGAGCGCGCCCGGCCTTCACTGGTATAGCCGCTGGCCAGCAGGACCCGCACGTCTGGGTCAAGCTCCTTGAGGCGGCGAAATACTTCGTCTCCGGCCATCTTGGGCATCATCATATCGAGAATTACTAATCCGTAAGCATGGCGGTCATGGCGAAACTTAGACAATGCGTCCGGGCCGTTCTGAGCAACGTCAACCTGGTAGCCCAGGTGCTCTAAACTACGCTGCATCACCGTGCGCACCACCTCTTCATCGTCTACTACGAGGATACGTTCGCTGCCCCCGGGAAGCGCAACTTCTTCCTCGCGCTTCGCGCCAACCTCGTCGACGTCAGCAGCGGGAAGAAAGATATCGAAGCGTGTGCCCTGCCCCAATGAGCTGGTGCATTCTATTACACCGCGGATTTCACGCACGATCGTTCCGACCGTGGCGAGACCAAGACCGGTGCCGCCCTCTGCTTTTGTCGTGTAGAACGGCTCAAAAATTCTCTCCTGCACCTCCGGCGGCATTCCCATGCCGTTATCACTAATAATCAGACGGATAAATTCACCAGGTGAAAGCTGGGGGTAGATTTCACAAAACTCATTGTCAAGCACCACGCGCGACAGCGTGACTTCAATCGTGCCCCCGCTGGGCATGGCATCGCGCGCATTGATAACCAGATTCATGAACACTTGGCTAAGCCGGCCCTCATCACAGCTTAAACATAAAGGTCGCGAATCGCCGTAAACCTTGAGCGTGATGTTCTTAGGAAGCGCGCCTTTAAGCAGATGAACTCCGGCTCTCACCACCTCACATAAGTTTACAATGCCCACCGCTCCTTCGCCGGCTTTTGCGAACTTAAGAATCTGCTGGGTCATGCTGGCTGCGCGTCTTGCGCCGTCTTCTATGGCGACAAGGGACTCGCCGACGTCCCCCGAATCTTTAAGTGCAAGCCGAAGATATGAAACGTGGCCGAGCACCCCGGTAAGCACGTTGTTCATATCGTGAGCTACGCCGCCAGCTAAGGTGCCTAACTGTTCAAGGCGCTGAGAGCGCAAATGAAGATCTGGTGAAAGCGGACTTACCGGAGCTGCAAAACTTAAAACCGCACAACCTAAGTCTTGGCTCCACGTTGATTCAAGCGTGTACTCGAGACTTGCTCCCGCAGACTTAACTACAACACTTCCACGCCAATTGTTCTTCCAAGCCTCCGGCAGCACGCACTGACGAGGTTCCACTAGTTCGCGCACACCCCGTCCTTCCGCGGCACGCTCGGACACTTTTACAAACGCAGCGTTGGCCGCGAGCAATTTACCATCCTCAGAAACGAGCAGTACCGGTGCTGCCACCGCATCGATAACTGTCTGTGCAAGAAGCTGTCGTTGTTCCAAGCTAAATCTCCGCTTAGCGGCCACAAGGTATAAGTTTACAATAATACTCAGCTATAACGCTAATTGATAACAGGCACGCTATTCGAGCACCAGAAGTTAAACTCCAAGGCGCGAGTAAGCCGCCGTGTCAATTTATCCTGCTCCTCATGTAGGAAATTTTGACGCTGCCCGGCAAAATTGACCACCTTTCAAGCAGTCTGAACTGAACTCACACTGTCCTAGCGGTCTTCGAACCCAAGGCGCAATAATTAAGGGTATCTACGATTACTTTTCTATTGCCAAACAATACGCTTATTGGATAATCCGTGTAATGTAGGGCAGTTGTCTTCAAGCATCAGATACTCAAGCAGTTCTGTCCGGCAGGTTGTTTCATGCATCTATGGCGGATCGCGAGCAGTCTGGCACACCGTGGTGCGCTATTTGCAGAATTGTAAACCGAGTGGTTATCGCTTCGCATGAAGTTGGCGCGAAGCGTGCAGTTTGTCTTTGAAGTGTAGGGGTGGCTCCTCAGGTCAGGAAGTGTTAGCCGTTAGAGGTGTCCACACAGATGTTTTGATGTGCAACATGGAGTTTAAGCGTTATGGCTGAATTGCAGCGTGGTGTCGTTAAGTGGTTTAATGACGCAAAAGGCTACGGTTTTATTACTCACGAAACCGGACGAGATATATTCGTTCACTTCTCAGTGATCGAACAGGAAGGGTTCAAAACTCTGAAGGACGGTGAAGAAGTCCAATATGAGCTTCGCGAAGGGGACAAAGGCCTCAACGCGTCGCGCGTAGTGCGGCTCCTTTCGGAAGCTGAGCTAGCAGCTGCAAAAGCAGCGGCTGAGCAATCAAGCGCTCCAGCAGAGAGAACTTCAGCACCAACAACTTCCGTATCAAACATGATCGAAGTTGAACGCGAAGGCAGCCAGTCTTCCGAACAAGTGCTGATCAGCGACGCCGCTCACGCGGAACGTTCGCTGGCAAATGCAGCGGAAAAGTAAGACTTTTTCGACGCATTCCTACAACATCTCGAACGCGGTGTCCGCCGCCGACGTCTAGCACAAGGCGGCGGGCACGCGTCCAAGAATCCCTTAATCGCGTGGTATAAGTCACCAGAATCCCGTGCGAAAATAACTTAGGCTCAAAGCTTTAGCCATCTGGATTTACTGCCGAATTAGGTAACTAAGGTTGTATTGGTAGTTGCCTATAGTTGTTGAGTCGATGTTTGGCGGTTTAGTTCGGTTTACATTTTTTCAGTTCACGGCGGTTTTATCCCTGTTAGTTTTCCTCCCCGGTGCAGCCAGTGCCGAGCCGGAGGCAGTCCCCGGTCAATACATTATTAAATACCGACCCCAGGCAACTGCCGGAGACAGGGCAATGATGCGTTCCAATCTTGGAGCTCAGCCTATTCGCGATTTAAGCCTAATTGACGCCGAAGTGCTGCAAGCTGAATCCGGAGACATCGATCACGAATATGCTAAGCAGCTCCTTGCTAGTGGAAATGTCGACTATATCGAGCCGAACTACATCGTTCACTCAAGCGCAACCCCGAATGACCCTTCAATGAGTCAGTTGTGGGGAATGCACTCGGCTAACGACAACGATATCGACGCGCCGGAAGCATGGAACCTTGAAACCGGCTCTGCAGAAGTCGTCGTCGGAATTATTGATACCGGCATCGACTACTCCCACCCGGATTTGGTCGCCAACATGTGGCATAACCCGAACGAAATTCCGGGCAACGGAATCGATGATGACGCGAACGGCGTAATTGACGACGTTTACGGCTACAATGCTTACGCTGATAACGGAAACCCGTTTGACGACAATGGCCACGGCACGCACTGCGCCGGGACAATCGGTGGAGTCGGCAACAACGGTGTCGGGGTGGCTGGCGTCAACTGGAACGTTAAGTTGATGGCGATAAAGTTTCTCTCAAGCGGTGGAAGCGGATCGATTGACGACGCTGTCGATGCGGTTGAATACGCAATTCAAATGAAAAACGCAGGAGTAAACTTAAAAGTTCTCAGCAACTCCTGGGGCGGAGGCGGATACTCAAACGCTCTCTCTGAAGCGATCAGCGCCGCACGCGATGAGGGCATCCTATTTGTTGCAGCTGCAGGCAATAGCTCCGCTGACAATGACACCTCACCTACTTACCCCTCTGGCTACGAACACGATAATATTGTTTCTGTCGCCGCCGTAGACCAAGATGGAAACTTGGCTAGCTTTTCCAACTACGGGCTAAACACAGTCGACGTAGCTGCTCCGGGCGTAGGCATTTACAGCACATATCCTGGGAATCAGTATAAGGTCTTAAGCGGCACTTCGATGGCAACTCCGCACGTCAGCGGTATCGCTGCCCTCGTTGCAGCATACGAACCGGGATTGACGGTCAACCAACTTCGTTCCCGCGTTATCGGCACGTTTAAATACCGCTCAAGCTTGAACGGACTGATTAGGTTTCCAGGAATTGCCAGCGCCGACAAAGCGCTGCGCAACGAAACCACAGCTATTCCACCTCCAATTCCTGGTCAGTCATACAACAAGCAATCTGCGTTGTTTAACTTTGACAATGACTGGGGGACAAAAGTCGTTAACGCCGACGATGCATACGTCGCAGTCAACTTACCTTTTACTTTTAGGTATTACGAAACGGACTATAACCGCATCATCATCTCTACCAATGGACGAATTCTCCCAGCAGACGCAGGCGAAGGTGCACCAAACGCGCCGGACTACAGCAACCTGCTGGTCGAAGGAATTGCGCCATATCACGACGATCTTTACCCAGCGAACAAATTTACTGCCGACAGCGGCGTATGGGTTAAAACCACTGCTGATAAAGTCACCGTTACTTGGATAGCTGTTCCATATGGTGTGCGCCTGAGCGACGACCCGGAGACGATGATTCGCTTCCAAGCTGTCTTACACGCCTCTGGATTAATCGACATACATTACGATGACACCTACACCGGCTTCAGCGGATATGATTCAGGTGCAAGCGCAACTGTCGGAGTGGCACCGCGAGCAAACGCAGACGGCAATCGACTATTGGTTTCACACAACTCCAGCAATCCAGAAATGCTTGGCAGCGGCAAAGCGCTCAGACTCTCCAACAAGAAGCGCGCACGTGCTGATTTTGACGGCGACGGCATCAGCGATGTTGTTGTGTGGCGACCGAGCACGGGAATGTGGTACGTGCTTCCGTCGTCTGAGAATTTCGATTTTGATGCACACTGGGCTAAGCAGTGGGGCTTATATGGCGACAAACCCTTCGTCGGAGACATTGACGGCGATGGGCTAAGCGACTTCATCGTATATCGGCCTTCATATGGCCTGTGGTA
>JAGRAN010000095.1 GCA_020434585.1 Bdellovibrionales bacterium | reverse complement strand
TTCAGCAGAGGCGAACTATATACATTTGACGCAATTAAATCATCAAGAGCTTGAAATATCAGTATTTGCCGTATTTTCTCGCGTAAGGTGCCCAAAATTGACTATGCTAAAAACGGTAATTGTTACTGCCGCTTGAGGGGATAGGGAATGCCTGAAATTCAGAAGCTGCTCGTCTGCAATCGAGGCGAGATCGCAATTCGTGTTTTTCGAAGTGCTGTTGAGTTTGGAGCTAGAACCGTTGCTGTTTACAGTCACGAAGATCGCTTTTCGCTTCACCGCTTCAAGGCAGACGAGGCCTATCAAGTCGGCAAAGAGGGCAATCCTGTCGGCAGCTATTTAGATATTGATGAAGTTGTACGGATTGCTAAGAAGTCTGGTGCTGATGCGGTGCACCCGGGTTACGGCTTTCTTTCTGAGAAGATGCAGCTGTGTGAGCGGCTTGAGCAGGAAGGTATTACATTTGTTGGACCGACGAGCGAAGCACTGCGAATTGCGGGTGATAAGCGGCGAACCAAAGAGCTCGCCCAGTCCGTCGACGTGCCTACTGTGCCCGGAGCTTTGCTGGGCGGTTCGGTCTCTGCGCTTGATCAGGCGGAGATGATTGGCTACCCAATTATTGTGAAGGCTGCCTTCGGCGGCGGCGGCCGTGGGATGCGCATCGTGCGTCGACCTGAGGACCTTGAAGCATCGATTAACGAAGCCTCGCAGGAGGCGGGCGCGGCATTCGGTGCGCCTGAAGTTTATCTGGAACGCTGCATTTCAAGGCCCAAGCACATCGAAGTGCAATTGATGGGAGACGGCCTTGGAAATGTCATTCATTTATATGAGCGTGACTGCTCCGTTCAGCGTCGGCATCAAAAATTAGTAGAATACGCTCCCTCAATAGCGCTGAGTGCGGAGCAAAAGAAGCGCCTGTATGAGTACGCACTTAAACTTGCTGGAGCACTGAAGCTGCGTTCGCTCGCCACAGCCGAGTTTCTGGTCGATGAGTCAGGAGAAATTTATTTTATCGAAGTTAATCCGCGCATTCAGGTTGAGCACACGGTTACCGAGGAGATTACCGGGATTGACTTAGTTAAGTCACAACTTGAAATAGCTTCAGGCAGAAGTTTGGGCGATTTGGGGCTGGCCGCGGGCGCGCCGGAACCTAATGGCGTTGCGATTCAGTGTCGGATAACTACTGAAGATCCAACTGCAGACTTTATGCCGGACTACGGCAAGATCGTAGCGTACCGCTCGGCCTCTGGTTTTGGCATTCGTCTAGACGCTGGGTCAGCTTACACAGGCGGGTCTGTTACGCCTTTCTACGATTCAATGCTCGTAAAGGTTACCGCGCACGGGCGAACCATGCTTGAGTCGTCAAGGAGGCTGAGCCGTTCGCTGCGCGAGTTTCGCATCCGCGGCGTTAAAACCAATGTCCAGTTCCTCGATAAGCTCCTCCAGCATTCGGTCTTTTTGTCGGGAGATACGCGAACCACTTTCCTTGAAGAACATCCCGAAGTGTTTGAGCTTCCGCGACGCCTAGACCGAGCAAATCGAATATTGCGCTTCCTCTCAGAAACGGTCGTTAACGGCCACGAGCTTATGCCGGGCTTAGTTCGTCCATCCGGAATAGGGACAATTCGCGTACCCATGGTCTCTGAGGAGCGACAGGCGCCTACGCTCGAAGAGCTTCCGGGCTGGCGCACCCGACTCAACCAGCTCGGGAAGAAAGCGTTTTTGCGAGCTGTGCGGGAGGAGAAAACCGTCCTCACTACCGACACGACATTTCGAGATGCGCATCAGTCGCTGTTAGCCACTCGGATGCGAACTTTCGATATGCTGAAAGTCGCTGAACCTTTGGCTCGGACGGCACCGGAAATCTTTTCGCTGGAGATGTGGGGTGGAGCCACGTTTGATGTTTGCCTGCGCTTTTTGCGTGAGGATCCCTGGAAGCGAGTCGAGCGTCTGCGGGAAAAGGTTCCAAACATTTTGTTTCAAATGCTGATTCGCGGTGCGAATGTCGTTGGATACAAGAGCTACCCCGATAATGTAGTGCGCCGCTTTGCCAAGGAAGCTCACGACGCAGGTATTGATATCTTCAGGATATTTGACTGCTTCAATCAAATTGAGCAAATGCGGCCGGCGATTGAAGCTGTACAGGAAGCAGGGGCAATCGCTGAAGTCTCGATCTGCTACACCGGCGACGTGTTGTCCGAGCAGCAGCGCAAGCAATCAGGTCAGGGCGCGAAGTTTGATTTGGATTATTACTTTGCGCGTGCAGAGGAGTGCGTTGCTGCCGGGGCAGATATAATTGCGATCAAGGACATGGCGGGGCTGTTGCGAGCACCCTCGGCAAAGTTGCTAATCGGTGAGCTTCGACGCAGGGTTGATGTCCCAATTCATTTACACACTCACGATACCGCCGGTGGTCAGATTGGCACCTATTTGGCTGCATCAGAGGCGGGAGTCGACATAGTCGACTGTGCTTTCTCGGCCATGTCCGGTGTTACTAGCCAGCCATCTCTCGAGGGGTTCGTCGCGGCGCTTGAAAACTCTGAGCGTGCGACGGGAATGACGGTCGAACGTCTTGCCCCGTTCAGTTCGTATTGGGATGCCATTCGCCGTATGTATGCGCCGTTTGAAAGTGATCTAAAGACGGCAACCGGGGAAGTTTATATTAACGAAATTCCCGGCGGGCAGTATTCCAACTTCAGGCCTCAAGCCGCAAGCGTTGGCCTAGCTGATCGCTGGGATGAACTTAAGCAGGCCTACGCTGACGTTAACAAACTCTTTGGCGGCATCGTAAAGGTTACACCAAGTTCGAAAGTGGTCGGTGACCTGGCGTTGTTCCTGGTGGCGAATAATTTAACAGCGGATCAGTTTGCCGATCGTGCTGACACCCTGGACCCACCGGCGAGCGTGCTGGAATTTTTCAGAGGAGAAATCGGAGTTCCTCACGGTGGCATCCCGGCGGCGCTTCAGCGCAAGGTTTTGCGCGGGGAAAAACCCCTGGATAGTCGTCCTGGAGATTCTTTGCCCGACGCGGATTTTGAAGATGCGCGGGCTGAAGCTTCAGAACTGCTTGGAAGAGAAGCTTCGATTCGGGACGCACTTAGTTTGCTTCTGTATCCACGTGTGTTTAAGGATTACGCAGAAGCGCGAAATAAGTTCAGCGACGTTTCATTGCTGCCCTCGATGAGTTTCTTTTATGGCTTAGCTGAAGGTGAAGAGATTTACGTCGATATCGAGAAGGGCAAGCGCTTGTTTATTCAACTCGTAGCCGTGAGTGAACCGGGAGATAGCGGTGAGCGCACCGTGTTTTATGAACTAAACGGGCAGCCGCGAAACATTGCAGTACGCGATGCTGCGATTTCTTCTAGCCATGCCGAGAATGAAACGGCGGACTCAGCGAATGCAGGGCACGTGGGGGCTCCGCTGGCTGGTGCCCTAGTGGAAATGTCTGTTGCTGAGGGAGATAGGGTGCAGGCACATCAGCCTTTGTTTACCATTGAGGCGATGAAGATGCAGACAATAGTACACTCGCCGAGCGAAGGTGTCGTTAAGCGGGTATTGCTTGCGGAAGGTGCGCGAGTCAGTGCGGGCGATTTAGTTGTCGAGCTCGAGTAGCGCCGAGGCGTTAAAAGTTAACTGAAATATTGAGATTGACGCTTAGCCTTTGTGCTAGCTCAGATTCGCCTCGTATGCTGCGATAGGTTTCAAATCTTTCATCAAGCAGGTTTCTGAAGGCGAGCGCGATTGCTCCGTGACGCTTTGGCAGCTGATAACCCAAAACGGCGTCGAGCAGCCAGAACTCTTCATGGTCGGAGAATCGCAGCACACCCCCGAACTCTTGGCGCTGATAGCGGTAGGCGCCGCTAGCTCGGGCAAAAAACCCGCTGGTATCAAAATAATTAACGCCGAGTCCCGCTACGTTTGTAGTCGTGCTGTTCTTAGAGATTGATCGCTCCAACTCAGTAAAGCTGTAGTCGAGCGAGGCTGAAATCCGTTTGCCGAGGACCTGATAGAGGTACCATCTGCCGCGGTGTTCATTAAATTCGTCTACTTCACTTTCTAGACCGAAGTCGCCTTCAGGATCCAAGTCACTTTCGGGTTGGGTAATCTCTGAAGAGATGTCGCGGTAGTTGTACTCAAGGCCGGTGAAAGTTTTTTTCGACAGTCGGTAGTCTGCGCCAGCGCCGAAAAAGTCAAAGGAACTGCCAGGAAAATCATCATAGACCTGGTTAAATCCGCCAATCAGCGTGGGTTCAATTAAGAAAGTGCCACCTTGGAATGCGCGAGTGAGCTGCTTAAAGTATGCAGCACGCAGGGTTAAGTCACCCAGGTAGGCCATCGCACCGAATTTGGGGTTTAACTTATCGACGGTTTCCACTGCGTCCGTCAAAGTGATGTCGTTATCTTCAGTGAAAAATTCAAAGCTGTTGTAGGCTGCTCCTGCGTTGATATCCAGCCAGCGTGCTGCATGGATGGTTGAGTATAGATAGGCTGACCAGAGATTTCGATCAGTTGAGACGCGTGATTCCTCAAACGATGTGCCGTCGCTAAAGGTAAATGTCTGTGAGATGTTGCCATGCAAATTCGTGTAGTTCGAACCAGTGACGAACGATACGGCATTGCTGTCCCAGATATGCTGCACTTCGCCTACGGTTTCATTGAATTCTCCTTGGCCAATTTGCCTTTCAACTTCAATCAGGTCTTCAAAATCGGCGCCAGGGTCCACGTTCGTTTCGTCGCCGAATTCTTCCTCGAACTCGTTGACTGCATCAAAGAAGCGACTAACGTCGTTGACAAGTTCGTTATCGCCATTAGAGGTGCCGATAGTAGCAATCAGCTGGCCGCCGCTGTCGCCTAAGCGCTGGTTAACGCCGGCGCGCGCGATGTAGCTGTCAGTAGTTTGTTCGATTTCCAAATCGTCAGGATCGTCCTGATCGTCTCTAAGCCAACCGGCACCAGCCTCCCAAATTACTCGCGTGCTAGGAGTTAATTGGTATCGGCCTGAGTGGCCCAGGGTATGCAGACGGTTGATTTGTAAGTCGTCAAATCCGTTGTCGAACGTGAAATTGTAGCGAAAGCTCCAGGCGAGGTCCCCGGTGGAACCTGCTGCTGAAGGCCCACCGTCAAAGCGTTCCGCAGCGGACTCGTAGTTCCCTAGAAACTTATAGCGCGTGACGGGTCTATCGAATAGAGCAGAGTATTCGTTCAGACCGGCTGGGTTATTCGCGTCGTTTGAAACAATGCTGTTGTAGTTTACCGGAACCATGAGGTTTGCGATCAGATCCTCAAAAACCGAAGCGTCATCCAAAAGCTCGCGCCCGTCATATGCATCCGCCAACAGATAGTGAGCTGAGTAGTTGCTATAATTTTGGTTGATCGCTTTCGAGGCCTCGATGCGGGCCAATTCTGAAAAGCCAAGTCGATCAAACACTTGAGCTAAACCGGTTGAGCGGACACTCGCGTCTTGGTCTAACAGAAATCGCGAGCGAAAAGCGGCACGATCGTCGTTGCGATCAATTGAGTCTTGAATATCCTCAAGTGCTTCCACCGGACGATGTTGGGAAAGTCGCATGAAGGAGCGGTACAGAAAAGGAGTCGGGTCACTTGGATCGAGCTCAATTGCACGCTTAAATTCCTTGGATGCTAAGGCTTCATTTTCTTCTTCAAACAGCGCTTTGCCAAGGTAGCTGCGATACAGGGAGTATTGAGCATCGAGGTGTGCTGCATGTTCAATCTCTTTTCGGCCAGCTTCAAGGTCACCACCGTTAATCAAAGCTAACCCTAGGCCCAGCCTCGACGGGGCAAACGCTGGATCAAGCTCGATTGCCTTAGTGAAATAGCTTTTAGCGTCCTGGAGTTCTCCCCGCATAAGAGTTGCGAAACCAAGCAGCGACTCCGCATATGCGCTTTCACCTCCGGACGAAACTGCTCGGGATGCTTCGGATTTGGCGGCGTTGATTCTACCGTCACTCAACAGCAATTCTGCTCGGCGCAGCTGTAGACTCTGCGAATTGGGATCGCCTGCCAAAGCTTCGTCAATTTCGCGCTGCGCGCCAGGAATATCGAAATCGGCTTGGTGGATATAGGAGCGAATAAAACTTTCCGCGCTGCTAGCTGCCGGAGTTGCGTTAATTGCGATTGCTCTCGCGCCGTCGACATCGCCGCTGACAAATTTAATGAGCGCTCGCGTCGACCGTATAGCTGAATTAAGCCGCGGTGCGGCAGCAAGGGGAGCCTGAGCGAGTCTGCTCTCGGCGGCGTCAAGTGCCTGCTGCGCCTGCGTAACACTTCCGCGGCTTAAGAGCAGACCGGCTTTAAAAAGATAGAGTCCGCAACCCGCTCCAACTGAAGCTGACTCGAGTCGCTCTACTGCAGCGTCTGCTCGTCCGTTCTGCTGAAGGATTGCCGCGTCGTCAACGGCTTGCTTCCAAGCTGGGCTTCCTGGTGGAATCTGCAGTGAAGTATCACTTGAGAATACGTCAGCTATATCCGCGTAGCTTACGATCGCCGGATAATAGAGCGCCCAATCGGCACTATCTTGTGGTCGAACTACCGCTCTTGAAATTGGTGCAGAACCGGTCGAGATAATGATTTCGTCTCCCTTGTTGCCGAGCACCTTGCCAAACTGGTTTTCAGCCTCAACACCACCGTCGATTACAGTGATTCGAGTTACATCTGCAGCGGCGGAGACAACAAATTCGGTGCCGCGCACCGAGGCCGAAACAGTTGGAGTTTCAACTGTGGGGAAGTTTTTTGAGCCGCGGCTGAAAAAGTGGGCTTCACCGCTGTTCAACTTTAACGAGTCACGTACGATGAAAGTCGTGCGTTGACTGAGGCGCATTAGAAATCCGTCATGAAATCTGACTCCTGCTCGGCTTTGGGGTCCGGTTTTAATAACATCACCGACGCTGAACTCTTGGCCGATTTTTGCGCTAATCCAAGTTTGTCCCGAAGTTTGAGAAGTCTGAACGGTGCCTTCTGTTGAGAAGAGCGTTGCAACGCTGTCGGCCCTTGCCGTGTCGATACTTCCAAGACAAAGGAGAAGGGCTGTAGTCTTGATAACTGTACGCATGAGGTCCTCGCAACGCAGTAAGCAGTTTAGATTGCTGACCTAATTGAGATAACACCGGCGCTGGCTTGGTCGCAGAAGATTCTATTCTTTAGGTGGTTCACTGATCGCAGTTTTTGGCGGAGTTTGCGCAGTAATTAGCTTGGGTAATTCTTGGGTGGAATTGTTGGAGTCCGTATTTTTCCCTTGAATGCGCTCTATTTCAAATTTGCTGCGTGTTGGCTGCAGTAATGCAGCTACGTGAGCAATGTTAACAACAAGTGGATCGAAGCAGGGGTGAGGAATGTGGCGCTCCGCGAGCTGGCTTGCGAAGGCAGCACTGCCCGCTGCTGGACTAGATAGCAAGATGCTGCCAATTTTCAGGCTGGTGCGTGCAAGCTGCGAAGCTTGCTGTAAGTCATCTACTCCGCGTCCACTGATCACTAGATGATCGAGTAGGTATCTAACGTCAGGTTGCCGAAGACGCTGCAGTGTGTCCTCACTAAAAATTGATTCACTGAACTCCAGCAGAACAAAGCCACCAGGCGAGCTCTTCTCAACCAGCATTTGATAAATCTGCCAGAATAGCAAAGCCTGCGTATCTTTATCTAAGCCGCTTGTAGTCGGATAACCTAACTGTACGTAGTCTGCGACATGATCAGCGCCGGCCGCGCGCAACAGTCTAAGCTCGCGGCGCGCTGCGTTCCCGCTGACCCGGCCCGCGGTAACCGTATGGCCAGCAGATGCAAGTGCGTAGACCAGGGCCTTGGTAGCAGAAGACCATCCGGATATGTCATGACGATAGGTATCTTTTGCCGAGTTTACTACCCCGACAATAGTTCTGCCTTGTTTCGCTTTTGTGATTAGCGGATACCAGCTCTGTTTGCCGTAAAGTGCAGTATTAACCACTTCACCTGCTCGATTGCGAAACGCAGATTTCACAAGGACAGAGGTTAGTCTTTCGCTGCTGCCGTCCTGTCTCACTACTCTGCCAACTGTTCCTCCTGTGTTTAGTAGAGATAACTCTGATTCAGCGCTCAAATTCACAGTTAGTTTCGTATCAAGGGCGTCGCAGTGCAGTTCAGGAGCAACTACGGCCAATAGCTGCGATCCGGGGAAAATTGGAATGCAGCAGCCAAAAGAGTCTTCAACGAACATCGATCGGCCGATGTTTGCTGCTTCGACGAGCAAAACATCACCTAGCTGAGGGCTGCGCGGGACCTCTGAGAAAAAGGAAAAAGCATAAGCTGGGACGGCGACGCACGCCGAAGGATAGATCCACGTCGACAAGCGCCTGGAGGAAACTGCAGAGCCAGGTTCAAAATCGTTCCATGGTTCAACGAGGTTCATAACTTCCGTGCCTCGGTTACTTTGTGGGCGGATTCTAGACCAAAAGCCCGGGGGTTTCAATTTGCTAGCAGCCCAGTGTCATAGTGCACGAATCAGCCAATGTGATCTTCCACTATCCGCAGTGATCACAGAGTCCTGGGCGAGTTCGAGTGGGCACACGTGCTTAGCTGACCATTCGATTAACTCTTTGAGGGTTTTCGAAGTCAGTGAGTGCATTGGAATTCTGTTGGCAGCGGCTTGGAGGTTTCTCGCTTCGCTTATTGCGGCAGAGCCCGAAACGCCAAGGGCTGACGCAGCATACTCGACATAATGTTCAAGATCTCTCTCACTAGAAGGACGCAAGTAATCCGCGATTATGTGCTCTAGGGTTGTCTCTTCGCAGTGAACGGTGACAGGTTCCACTCTTGGGAGTGTCAGATAAAGCAGCCCGCGCGGCTTAACAACTCTTGTCCAGTTCATCAACGCTCGCAGCGGACTGGTGGTTTCCTGAATAACGTCAATTGCGACCAGGAAATCATAACTGTCATCAATTACGCCCTTCAGCGCCTCGATGTCAGTTCTCAAGTCGGCCTTGATTGCTTGTGGGGAGCCGTTGGACCGCTGCTTTCCTCTCACACCGGGTGATTCAATCACTGTTAGCAGCGCTTGATTTGAGAGTTCAATCGACTGAGTCGAAATCTGGAGACCGGAGCCCTGTAGAGCCTCAGGCAGTGATTTAAGCCACGCGCCGTCCACTGAATGCACTGCGCCGCCGTTAGCGGGCTGATGCCCCGACGAGTTCAGTGCTGCGCTGCAAACGCTGCTAACGTGCTTGGCTGAGCGTGAGATCTTTTCCCCAATGGCATTAATCGGACTGTCGAGTCTTTGCGGAGAACTAACTGCGTTCGGTTTCAGTAGGAGTAAGCAGTGCGCCTTCAGTGCTGAGAATAATTCGGTGCGCTCCTCTGAATCAGAGGCGAATACGAGCTGAAGCGGTGTGGCTGCGATTCGAAGCAAAATACCAAATCGCACGATTATGTGCAGCGCCAGTACGGATGGCTCACTATGATGAAGCGCCCAGTAACGAAATAAATTGGGATACCAGGCTTTGAGAAAACCGCTGCGCTTAATTACCGATAAGCTGTATCCGCCTTCGTGTACAACTCTCGCCTCAGAGCAAATCAACGACTTCCACCCACCGTCGGATAACCTTCTGCAGAAATCGACGTCTTCAAACCAGGCAGGCCAAAATCTCTCGTCAAAGCCGCCGAGCTCCTGAAACGCCTTCGCTCGAATCATTATACATGCGGCAGCCGGCTGCTCTACACAAAGAGGCAGTGTCTGTTCGTATGGAACTGCGCTCGAGTCGCGCTCGAGTGCGGCATTGAGGCGCCAATCCCAGTTGGAACAGCAGCGCTGTCGGCTGGTCCAGGGGTTGTTTGGCCAAAGGGCATGCAGTCCTAGAGTTTCTGCGGTGATTGAGGCCAAGCTCGGGAAGCGGCGTACCGTAAAACCGCGCTGCACCTCTCCGACAGCATCAGTCAGTACGGGTGCCGCGAGTCCAGCCGCGGGAAATAAGTCGATAGTTTTGCAAAGTCGTTCGATCGCCGCCGCTGACACAATGACATCCGGATTTAAGATTAACGCTGCGTCATAGTTGGCACCGGCTAGGGCGGTGTTAATGCCGCCAGCGAAGCCGAGGTTGCTGGCTTGGAAATTAAAACTTATTCGCGGATTTTCCTTGTATCTCGCTTCAAGGCGCACGGCGCTCGCGTCTGCAGAAGCGTTGTCGAGGATAATGATTTCTATCCGGCGCGAATGCTCAAGTGTTCGAGCGGCCTGTTCCAGTGCAGCAACGCAGGCGTTGAGACGGTTGCCCGCATTGTAATTAACAATTACCGCTCGGACGGTTCTTATTTTTTCGGCCGCAGGTGATGGCGCTAGCGCGGACTCAACTGCCTTCGAACCCCGAAACCAGTACGACATAGCGCCGCGCGCTGCTTTGCGATTCTTCTCTTGCAGACGGCACCGTGCAGTCATTTCGGAAAACTTGGCGAAAGCTTCGCGCAGGGCGGGGAAAGAGGTGCGCTCGATGCTGACTGCTGCACCAGTCACAAGGAGATTTCGCACTAAAGTAGCGGGTGTTGAGCTCCAGCAATCTGCCCAGGTGAAATTTCCGAATTGCAGAAGGAAGCGATTTCGTACCCCAAGGGAGTTAATCGTATTAGACAGCTGTGCTCGCCTGTCGTGAGTAACTCGGCGTACATGCTGCGCCGAGGCAAGCGGTTCATAACGGCAGCGCCAGCCGCTGATATTGATGCGCCAAGCGAGGTCGGCATCTTCTCGATACGCAAAGAATCTCTCATCTAAAATCTGAGATTCTGCGTCAGCTACAAGGAAATCTCGGATCGCGCTCATTCGCAGTACCAACAGTGCGCCGGTCGCGCCGTACACGTACTGCGGTTCTTCAAACTGACCTCGGTCATTCTCGGAGCTGCCGCGATCGAAATGCCGAAACGAGCTAGTCAAATACATTCCGGCTGCATCAATCGTTTGCGGTGCGATGGGGCTAAGCTCAGAGTCGGCGCGTAGGAGCTTTGGCGTAACGGCGGCAGCGCTAGGGTCTGCTTCCAGGCATTCGACAAGCTTAAGTAAGGTGTCAGGACGCACGCCGACGTCGGGATTAACTAGTGCTAGGTAGTCTGCGTGAAACTCAATTGCACGTTGATAGGCCTCGTTATGAGCGCGGCAGAATCCTGAATTTTCGTCGAGTAAGAATAATTCGATTTGATCGTCAGGCAAGCTGCGAAGGATCTGTGGGGTTTCGTCGGAGGACGCGTTGTCTGTGATTTCAAATTTGAGGCAATTCTTTTCAAACCCTGTGCTTTGTAAGAGGCGCTCCGCACAAGCCGCAATGGTTTCCTCGCTGTTATAGCTGACAACGTGTGCCAGAACCCTTGGTTTTGCCGCCTGCGCACACATTTTTGCTACCGTAGTCCCTGGGTGCTGCAGCTGGTTCGGAAGCACATCCCGATTTGGTCGATTTTCTTGCCGCCGTACACCGCTCCAATTAGCGGGTAAGGGCTAGCTTTGGCAACCCAAGGAAATACATCTGGCTGTTCGCCTGGACCCTCTGCTGCCTCAAGTTCAAACATAAAAGTCGCCCCGTCGGAGTTTTCAATCGCTTGTGTCTTAAGCGAAATCCAGGCGCTGTCGTGAATTCGTTCACTGTGGATAAGTTCTTCGAAAACTAGCTCGCGTTTAGAATTCACTGCCGGTAGACGCCGTCCGCTAGTTTCTGCATAGCGATAAAGGCGAGCAATTAAGGATTTACAGCCGCTTCGTCGATGCGTTGCAAGTTTGCAGGATATCTCACTCAGCCCCGGCATGCGGCACACAAAATACTGCTGGAAGCTCTTGCGTCCGTCTAGAGCAAAGTCGGCAAGTTCCGGACTGTCAATCATGATGTCAGTCCGCTCGCTGCGAACCGCAGTGCTGCCGTCGAGCAGCCTAAGCAGCGGTTGCACTGCCTTGTCCCACGCGAAGACTTCAGCTGCCAACTTCTGGGCATTGCGAGATTTATGCGATACCTGCTCGGGGTTAGCGTATATGTTGCTAAATACCTGCTCGAGTGAGGCGCGGTCTGCGGGGTCAACCAGCCAGCCTGCGTCGTACTTTTCAATCAGAGCACCTAGATCGGCAAAGTTGTTGTAGATGGTAGGCAGACCTGCCCAAAGATAGGTGGTCGAGCGAATGGTCATCGCAAGCTGACGTTCTAAGTTCCAGCCCATTACATCGATCGCGATATCGGCATTGCTCATTTCTGCAACAAACTGCTCAAACGGCAGCATCGGCTTGCAAGTTATCAGCTCGTTGCGATTTAGTTCCTCAAACAACTTTCGATAGCTAGCCGAGTCTACATCGTAGTTTGGGTGCTTGCCGCCGATAAGTGTGAGCGAGCCTTTTCCACGCTGCGCAAGTGTCTGGCTGAGCTGTCTCAAACCAGCACTTGGATCCTGCCAGGGCAGAAAAACTCCGCCGAAGAGAAATCTCGGGAACCGCTCGAGGTTAATCGGTGGACGCTGCGGCAACTCCGGAGAAAGCGGCATCGTGATTGTTACGGTGCGCGCCGCCGGGTCCTCAACCCCAGCTCGAGACATGTATGAGTAGAAGTAACTTTGCTGACTAGGCCCGGAAACGATGAAGTAGTCTGCGGAAGCTAATACGGAGAGCTTTGCTAGGAGCGCACCATTTTGGTCCGGTGCTTTTTGGTAATGGCGCTCGAGCATATGCGGGCCTGCCAAGTCGACAACCACCGCTTGATGGGGCCTTACTCTTGCCGCAAACGCCGGCCAATGCCCGCAGAGAATCACATCGGGGCGAATATCGGCGACGCGCTCGTGCTGGTTGAACGAGTCAAACGAGCGTGATTCTAACTCAGTAATATGGTCTTGAATCAGCTGCGGGAGTGAGCTGATATCATTCTTTGCTTTTAAGCCCGCTAAAGCAGCACTCGGGGGGGACAAGACGACTTCATGTCCATGCGAGCGCAAACCTTCGGCGATTCCGAATGTTCTGAGGGCGGTTCCGCTTGTTGGCAATCCGGGAAGCGGCGGAATGTCGGTGGTAAATACGAGTATTTTCATGTATTGAGGTACTCTGCCGAGAGACGCTTTACTTCCACAGCGCTTCACGCTAGACGAGACCCGGTTTATATACCCATAATTTTTCAAATGAAAGTCCTGCTTTTCAGTAATGATCTTCTGCCGTTTGGTGCTGTGCGCACGTCGGACGCGGGTGCGCGATGCATGCAGATCAAGTCTGGTTTAGAGCGAGCTGGAGTTGAAGTAGTTCTTTCTGTTCCGAGTCGGCTGATTGCTCAGGTTAGCGGCGATTTCTCTAAGGAGCTTGGAGCTCTATCCTGGTCAGACGAAAATCAGGATCAGCTTATTTCTCAAGTTCGACCTGATGCAGTGATCTATTCGTCTGGCTGGAAGCACGTTGCACTGAAAAGCAAGCCCGAATCGTCACTCATAATCGACCTTCACGGTGAGGAAATCGAAGTTTGCAAACAGAGCGATCTCCTACTGAATGTGCTTAGCAAAGCGGACGCTCTTCTGCTCTCTGACCAAAAACTTAGGAATTACTTTTTCGGCTGGTTGGTTCAGGCCGGTCGTATTCCGGAATCAACTGATATTATTCGCCATGTCGCTGCGGATCCTACTGCGTCTCTTGAGGAGCTGACCTC
Source organism: Bdellovibrionales bacterium (assembly GCA_020434585.1). Lineage (GTDB taxonomy): Bacteria > Bdellovibrionota_C > UBA2361 > SZUA-149 > JAGRAN01 > JAGRAN01. Next base: position 7,336 of record JAGRAN010000095.1, on the reverse strand, counting down.
CTTTTTACTTAGTCCGAGAAGGCTGAAAGAATCCCGTCCATATTATGGCGCGGTTCATCCGAAAGCTGACTACGTTAGTTCGGTAGGTGAACGTACTGAAATTGAGCTAAAGGCTGGCGAGCGATTGGTGCAGCGCTTCGTCGTGCCCGAAGAGCACACTGGTTCAGTTGAGCTCGAACTTAGTCCTGTTGAGCCCTTGCCAGCGTCCGATTCGGCCTATGTAGAAGCCGAGTTGAGTATGCCGGGAGGTAAAACCATCTCTCGTAAGCACTGTAAAATTAAAGATCTTTCGCCCGAGGGCCGTTTTTTGGTCCATTTTCCAGCTTCTCTGCGCTCCTTAGGTGGTGAAGAAGTCAGCCTTTCGCTAAGTATAGGTGGCTCAGATCGTGGCCAGGCTTGTCTGCGGGTGTCGGCTGTGGAAGCGGCCCGATTTCCGCTAACGTCCGCGGCTAAAAAGAGTTCCAGCGATTCAAGTGAGAATTCGCGCGCTGCGTTGGCACTAAGTTTTAGCCCAGGAGATCAATCGGGACTGTTCAGAGCTCGAGTGCTGCTCCAGCGTGCCATTTGGCTGATGAAGCGCGGAGAGTGGCGTAGGGTAGTTTGGGCTGTTCGGCGCAGGGTGCCGATTGTTGGTGCGGCGTTTCGCCGCAAGCTTGCACGTTTTGGAACCGGGTAAATGAACGAAGGAAACGCACAATTGGAACTTCCACAGCAAAATACATCCACTGCGGATGAATCTACTGGGCGTGAGGCTACTATTTACGCTCGGCGCTTTACCAGCGAGCAGGAAAAGTCGAAGCAGCATTTGTGGCAGACTTTATGTGAGCAGTTTTTTCAACGCTACATCAACCCGTCTGCAACAGTTGTCGACCTCGGTGCAGGTGACGGGTTTTTTATCCGCAATATAAAAGCCGCACGTCGGATCGCTGTTGATATTAGTCCGCATGTTCGTGAGCTCGAAGCTGCGGGGATTGAGGTAATTCAGTCGCCAGCTTCAAACTTCGCTTCCAAGATCGGTGGCGGTGCTGATCTAATATTCATGAGCAATTTTCTTGAACATTTGCCTCAGAAAAAGCTCGTCCTCGATGTGCTCGAAGAGTGCGCCAGAGCCCTTAATCCCGGCGGGAAAGTAATGATCCTGCAGCCCAATATTCGCTACGTCGGTCCAGCTTACTGGGATTATATTGACCATCATATCGCGCTGACCGAGCACAGTCTGGAGGAGGCGCTGGATATCAGCGGCTTTGACGTCGAAGTAATGATTCCCAGATTCCTGCCGTATACGGTAAAGTCTCGACTCGGTAATTTTATCGGCCTAATTGGCTTGTATTTGAAACTGCCGTTTGCCTGGCGCTTATTTGGTCAGCAGACATTTGTTGTTGCGCGCAAGCGGACTTAGGGTTGGCACACGATGAAGGAACGCAATGTAGTTGTAATTGGCGGATGCGGACATGTTGGACTCCCGCTCGGAGTTGCATTTTCGCTCGCAGGGCACGACACCACGCTGGTTGATATCAGCGAGAAAGCCGTTAAGGAAGTTAACAGCGGCAGATTTCCTTTTCTGGAGCGCGGTGGTGACGAACTTTTGCAGAAAGCCTTGGGTCAGGGGCTAAAGGCGACAACCGACGCTAAAGTCTGCAGCGACGCCAATGTATTTGTCTTTGTAATTGGAACCCCAGTTGACGAGCACCTTAATCCGAAACTTTCAGATGTCGTGCGCATCTTTGACTACTACCGCGAATTCTTTTCGCCTGGTGATTTAGTGGTGATGCGTTCAACGCTTTTTCCGGGAACAATGGAGCACCTGCACCAGAGATTAGCGGCGAGTAACCCTGGAGTGCATTTGGCGTTCTGTCCTGAACGAGTTTCGCAGGGATACGCACTTGAAGAGATTGAGTCGCTTCCGCAGGTGGTTTCGTCGTTCGACGACGATAGCTTTGACGATGCGCGCGAGCTGTTTTCCACGATTGCTCCGAGCATCATTAAGCTCACTCCGCTTGAAGCAGAGCTGACCAAGCTAATGGCCAACTCTTGGCGTTACCTCGAATTTGCAATAGCAAACCAGTTTTACATGATAGCCGAGAAGTCCGGCGTCGACTTCTTCCGTCTCTATGAAGCGATTACTCACGACTATCCCCGAGCGAAGGGCTACAAATCTCCGGGTTTTGCTGCTGGTCCTTGTCTGTTCAAGGACACAATGCAGCTTGCCAGCTACTTTGATCACCAGTTCTACCTGGGCCATTCCGCCATGCTCGTCAACGAAGGGCTAGCATCATTTGTTGTCGAAAAACTCGAAAATGAAGTGGGCGACAAACTTTGGGGCAAAAAGGTCGGCTTGCTTGGCATGGCTTTTAAAGCGAATAACGACGACATTCGCGAGTCGCTGAGCTACAAGGTCAAGAAAAGCGCTGAGTTTAAAGGGGCAGAGGTGCTGTGGCACGATCCTTATCTCGAAGACTCGGTAGCTCTTAATGATGTATTGTCGCAAAGCGATGCGATCATCGTCTGCACACCGCATCGAGATTACAAAGATTTAAAAATCAATAAGCCGATGGTCGATGTTTGGGCGATGTACCGCGAGTCGACACTTGAGCTGCTGCCGGGAAAAGCCGGCTAGCACCTGACGGAGAGAGTAGGATGTCTAAGAAAATTCTTGTAACAGGTTCGGCCGGGTTTATCGGCGGCTACGTTGTTGAAGAGCTGCTGGAGAGCGGCTATACCGTCGTCGGTGTTGACAACTATTCGAAGTATGGCCCGATTGAGAAGTCATACGACAAGCATCCGAACTACGAGTTTCATCGAGCTGACGCGAAAGACGTCGAGCTGATGAAGAAGCTCGCACGCGACTGTGACCATTTCCTAATGGGCGCAGCGATGATTGGCGGCATCAGTTATTTTCACGAGTTTGCGTATGACTTAATCGCCGAGAACGAGCGAATCATTGCCGCGAGCTTCGATGCGGCGATTGACGGCTTTCTTAACGGCAATCTAAAGAAGGCAACAGTGCTCAGCTCGAGCATGGTATTTGAGTCGACCGACGTTTATCCGACACCGGAAGGCGCTGAGCTTAAGTCTCCCCCTCCGCTAAGCACCTACGGATTCCAAAAGCTGTCTTGCGAATACTTCGCGCGAGGTGCTTGGGAGCAGTACAAACTGCCATTTACGATTGTTCGTCCATTTAACTGTGTGGGTATCGGCGAGCAGCGTGCGCTGACGGACAAGGAGATCTTATCCGGCAACGTCAAGCTGGCGATGAGTCATGTTGTGCCAGACCTGATTCAGAAAATCGTCAAAGGCCAAGATCCGCTGCACATCCTGGGCGATGGCTCGCAGGTGCGCCACTATACATACGGCGGTGATTTGGCAAAGGGTATTCGTGTTTGTATCGAGCACCCCAAAGCCCTTAACGAAGATTTTAATATCTCCACCCCCGTATCAACCACCGTACTCGAACTGGCCGAAACCATCTGGCGCAAGTTGAAGGGCGATGCACCATTTAGGTATGTGTCTGACGAACCATTCATTTACGATGTGCAGAAGCGTGTCCCCGACGTTTCCAAGTCCACGAATGTTCTTGGCTATGAGGCGAATACTTCGCTGGATGCAATTCTAGATGAAGTGATCCCTTGGGTTGAAGAGCAAATAAAGCTTGGCACAATCTAGCGCTGCAAAGCTGATGGCAAATCAGCAGATACAGATTCTAGTTCCCGTCTACAACGAAGGCGAGAACGTGCTTGAGCTTTACCAAGGGCTGAAGCAAGACGGAGTTCCGTACGATTCGCTTAATTTCGTCTACGACATGGACGAAGATACTACTCTGCCGTTTATTCAGCGCATGCGCGAAGGGGACGAGCGAGTCGCCGCGCTAAAGAATGAAATTGGCCCCGGAGTTGTAAATGCTCTGCAATATGCCTTCTCAAGAAGCGCAAACGGCCCAGTCATAGTGTTAATGGGCGACAATTCCGACAAACTCTCAATTGTTCCCGAAATGATCGAGCTCTGGAAGGGTGGTGCAACAATCGTCAGTCCGTCGCGATATATGAAGGGCGGCGAGCAGCACGGCGGCGGAATAATTAAAGCCGGACTTTCGCGGCTCGCCGGGACATCGCTTAAGCTGCTGGGTTTTCCGACAGCCGATCCGACGAATAACTTCAAGCTGTACGACGGTGCCTGGCTGCGTGAGCAGAAAATTGAGAGCGAAGGCGGATTTGAGATTGCGTTGGAGCTGTGCACGAAAGCCTTCGAGCAGCGCAAGTCGATCGTAGAGCTTCCGACCGTTTGGCGAGACCGAACGATGGGAGAGAGTAGATTTAAACTAATGAAGTGGCTGCCGCATTATCTTCGGTGGTATTTTAAGTGTATTGGACTACTCGTTAAAAGACCATTTGCAGGGAAGGGGAGTGAATAGGCGATGATGTATTCTAGTGCAGATTTGAAGAAAGCAATCGAAGACGGTTCGCTGCACGTCTCGCCCTTTCACGAGCGAATGATTCGACCTTCCGGTCTTACACTGCACTTAGGTGAGAATCTGCTGCGCCCGCTGCCCGGCAAGGTTGTTGATGTAAAAAACAAAATCATTCCGGACTATGAGGAGCTTACAATTCAATTGGATGCCCCACATGCTCTGGCTCCCGGCGAGTTTGTCCTGGGGCACACGTATGAGGCAGTTACAGTCGGGCAGAATCTAGGTTTCTTTATTGAAGGTCGCAGCACTTTGGCGCGAGTTGGGCTAACAATAGTTCAAACTGCGATGCTGGTATATCCGGGACACCGAGAGCGTGCGATTACGCTTGAGCTCGCGAATCACGGTGTGAATACAATTCTGCTGTATCCGAAAATGAAGATTGCCCGAGCAGCAATCTTCGAGCTTAAAAGCCCTTCCGAGCAGCAGTATGACGACACCGGTAAATACGGAGATCAGTCAGTCGTCGGTCGTCCGGTGTTCGAAAACGAATTCCTGCAAGACGACTAGCGGCTGCTAGTAGTAAACGGGTCCCGGCGGAGCCTGCGGCCCAGGCGGCCCCGGCGGAGGAAGCACTGGAGGATTTCCTATTGGAGGAAACTCTGGACGGTCTCCATCAGCTGCCATTTCGTCGATTGGATCTTGTCCGGGTTCGCCACCGCTAACGGTCTGAGTACCGGCTTCGGGGACGTTTTTCGATGGAATTCGGTCGGTGCCGTCGCTGCCTCCTCCCCGAAGTGCTTCCAGGACTTCCTCGAGCGGCGTTTCCTGATCAAGCAGTTCGTGAGGATCCTGCCACTCGGACTGCTGCGAGCCGCGTCCCCGCTCGCCCGCAGGATTCTGCAGAATGCCGAATACTGCGATAAGCGCGACAGACATCATCGCCACAAGGTTGGCGTATTCAGTCGAGGCTGCTCCGCGGTTACCGAAAGGACGTCGGGAACGGGATAGCCGCGACGCTGAAATCAGTGCGAAGCAGATAGAATCTGATCCTTTCTTCAATAGTTGGTATTGCATCCAGCCTTCGTCCCCGAAAAAACCTTGCAATATCTGAACCATACTAAACCTCCTAATCCTACCCTGAAGGGAACCCTTAATCGAGGCACCTAATCCGGGGGCATCGTCCAGCTGAAGGCCGTTACGACGACCCGGCCTCCACCCTCTTTCCCCGGTTTATTGTTGATGTCTTTATCGTGATTAGACAGAAAGTCCCGCAAATCTTTGTGAAACTGTTGACCCCGCTCGAAAATCCAGCGGCGGACCTTCGGAATGTCGTCGATGAAGATGTTGTCGTACTCGGTGCGAATATGCAGATTGCGCTGGTCCTTGGTTTCGAGCAAGTTCTCCTCAACCGAGCGAATCAGCGTATCCGTATCCATCGTCAGCAGCTCTAAGCCGCGCTCAGGCACTTCGTGATGGAAGCTCACTCCCTGTCGAAGTTTTACTCCGTTTGGGGTTTCCTCGACGGAGTCGCGTCGCAGCAGCTCAAACAGCATGGTTGCCGGATTGATATCTTTGCTGACTTTTTTGCATAATCGCTTAAATTCGCTGTTTCTGCCTTTGTAGCTGAGGACTCTGGGGCGCTTGGTTTGAGTTAAAAACTCTTCGTCATGCTCCCAGGTCGAGGTTACTCGAGACGTTAGATCTACGTCGGGGTCCTTGATACGTTTTCCGTCCTGCAGAATCCGAGACACTTCGCGTCGGTTCATACCGGTCATTACGCTGATGCGGCTGACGGTAATCTCGCCGCCCGCTTTCTGGATTTCCTTGCCGGCGAGATCGATCAGCACAATCTTTAGCGTCTCAACAATTTCATGAACGCTGATCAATCTTCGCAGACAAAAGCGCAGCGCCGGCAGGAGCATCATGCCGAGTATATCCAGCTTGCTGCGATTAAAGCGGTTCATCGTCCTCTGTAACTAAGTGCAAACTGCACATCTTGTAATCATTCTAGTATAGTTTGTGCGGTTTTGTCCAGCCTGCAGCCAAAAATTCAGCGGCCTAGCAGGGATAGTGCGGACTAAGTGGTTATCTGAACTAACCAGCATTCGCTCAGTCAATAGAGGCTCAGTAGCTTTTGGCTCTACGCACAAGCAAGGCAGTAGGGAGCGGCGGTCAATTTTCAGGTCGATCCAACAGCTTATAAATTTAAAATGACCATTCTGGAAAAAGTGTGTGTAAAATACACTCAACTTTGCTAAGCTTAAATTCATCTGACGTGAAGCTGTATCGGGAGGTTCTCAGATGGTTAGTAGGAAAACAAATCGACAGGCGGCAGTGCTCGAAGCTGAACTTAAGCAGCTGCTGCGCGAAATCAAACATTTATCGCAGAAGCGGGAGCTGCGGCTGCTCAGCAGCTACGAATCGCAGCGTTGGAACGAATTGCCCCGCGAGCTGCTAAAAGCTTTTATGTCCTCTCTCGCGTGCCTTACCTTATCGCAAAAGCAACAATCACATCTGCAAAGTGCGACATACTGCCCTTCGTTACACCCGATATCAGTATGTCAGCGCGAGAGAGGGCTTCATTCTGCAGACGGCCGCGAATTTAAAGATATATATGGGGAGGGAAGTGTCGGCGATGCGCTCTACAGCCTGAGCGCTGAGAACATCGCCGGCACCCTTTTTAGCTCAAGAAGATTTGCCCAACATTAGACCCCTTACCTACACGCCCGAGGGTGCACCCCTCGACGAACCCTCGGGCGTCCCTTTTTTGAGCGGTGTTTTACATTCAGGAGGTTGAATAATGGGATTTAGAGCCGACGTGGCAAAGAGTTTAACGATTGCAGCAGCGCTAATGCAGATTTGTGCGGGAGAATGTGCTGCGGACTATCAAGAAGTTTTTCAACGCACCGGGAGTGCGAGCAACTGGTTTGG
>JAGRAN010000094.1 GCA_020434585.1 Bdellovibrionales bacterium | reverse complement strand
CATGAAGGCTGATTCTACGGCGAAAAATAAAACCATCAGTTCCATTTTAGGATCTAAAGGTCTACGGTGTCAGGCTTTCTTCGCGGTATTTACTTTGTAGTCTTTAGGGGCAGACCCTTAGGGCGGTTTTTATATTGAATGATCTAGCAATAACCGTTGTGACCCTAAGAATTTTGACGCTGCGTGCGTATGTGCAAGAATGCTGCGGAGCAATATGTTATGACCCTTGGAGGATTTCATGAGAAAGACACTTTTTCTTTCGGTTTCAATCGACGGAATGATCGCAAACAAGCAGGGCATACCTCTTTTTCCAGAGGGTTCTTGGGAGGATTGGTGCTCGTTAGTAAATGAAACGGGCAATGTCATTGCAGGTCGTAGTTCTTTTGAGCAGGTCAACAACCCGGAAATGGGGGCGGCGCTGCATCCAAAACACAAGATAGTCCTTTCCTCTAGGGACCTCGATTTAAATGACTCGGGTTGGCAACAAGCAAAATCTCCTAAAGAAGCATTGCAGATCTTAGAAGACGCTGGGGTTGAAGAAGCAATTATTGGCGGAGGACGCACTGTTTCCCATGCTTTTATGAGTGAAGGTCTTGTTGATCAAATAGTTATCGACCTTAACCCGGTGGCATTCGGCGAAGGTATTCCTATCTTTGGCGGCCCTATCGAAGTTCCGCAGCTAAAGCTTCTAGATTCTAAGCCCCTGAATGAAGATACGCTTCGTTTACGGTATGAAGTGGTAAGATAAGGTGCCCCGATTTACCTAAGGACATTGTCTCGAAGTAGAGTTATGAGTCGTTTGCAAGATGGCCGGGCACTACGGTTAGTGTCGGTGAGCTTGAACGCGATGCCGCGCCGGTGCCCAGGTCGTTGGTGAGCAGGTTGTATTTTGCAACGGGAGTTCCGCGGAGAATATGCTGCTGAAGAATTGACTCCAACACTTCAGGAGTGCAGGAGTGATACCAAACTCCTTCAGGATAAACGACGGCGATTGGCCCATTGGCACATATTCGCAAACAAACGGTTTTCGAACGATTAACCTTTTCTGCTAGCCCAAGCTCGACAATACGCTTTTTGAGAAATTGCCAGGACTCCTCAGCAGCACCAGCCTGTGAGCATTCGCATCCTCGCTCATTGACGCATAGGAAAATATGATGTGTGCACTCAGTTCCGGTAAAAGCCACTATCTTCTCGACCGCTGCTCGTTCAAAGGCTCAAGTATAGATGAATAAAAGGTGACAGTCACGACTGCCACCTTTTACCATTTCAGATGATCTTTGAGGCTATGTGTAGGGCTTGTGAAACTACCTCTGCCCTAATAACCCCTGAATTCGAACATCAGTCATGCGAGGTCGCGGGGAACTGGTCATAGCAATCGGCTACACACGCGTCATAGACTTGATCTGCAATTTGCCTCTGCGCTTTAATGTGCGTTTTTTCATGCTCGTAAATCCCGTCGCAAACTACTTTTTCATCCTCGTTAGCTTGAAACGCATCGGCTTGGCATCGCAGTCGTGGTTCCAGTGTGTAGATTTTAGCGCATCGAGCAAGTTCTTCTGAGAGTCGAGTGCTAGCGGCATCTAGACAAGATACCCACCGATTGTGAGCCTCTTGAGACAGTTGATGTAGGTCATTACGCGTGTCCCTTAAAGTGCGAAGGCAATCAAACGTACACATCAGGAATTCACTATCCTGAGAGAGCTCCTGCCCGGATTGTGGGCTTGAAGATTCAAATTCAAAATCTGCCATTGCTGGAGTTGCAACCCAGACTGTTGCAAGCAGTGAAGCGGCAAAGAGTCGCGCCGAAGCGGAAATAGTCTCCAGCCAGCCCCGAACAAAGGGGTGGTGAAATATCATTGTCAAAAACCTCCTACGTGAAAAGCAAGCGCCCCCAGCTTCCCTGATTTTTCGCCTTTATGATTTTCTGGGATGCCCGCACACTTGTTTTGTTGAATCCTAGGCTCATTGTGACATTTCTGTGAAAGTTTCCTTCAGGATTGAGTGGGTTAGGTCGTGGGGCGGTTCGATTGACTTTGTTAAGCAGAATCGATAGTTTACCCGGCTTCTACTGGGCAGTTCTTTTTCCGTCGGAAGTATCCACTTCATTCATATGGGAGCGACAATCTCTTTTGAGGTTTGATACCTGTTTTTCTGGTGCTCGCAAGATTTGCTTTTAAAGCTCCGTCGCAGCTTGCCACTAGTGAGGATTAGTCCTTAGTAGTGGCAGTTTGCTGTAGATGGGGACAGCTTCTTGCTAGCCACCTTCGGCTCTACTTCTTCCCCATTTAAATCACTACATGAGCAATCCATTTGCGGGTGTATCACCTGCTCTGATGACGCCATTCAAGTCGGATGGCAGCATCGACTGGGACAGCCTGCTCGCCATGCAAGCGAAGCTGATGGCAGCAGGGTTCTCCAGCGTCACCTGGCCGGGCACGATGGGTAACTGGACCGAGCTCACCCTGCGTGAGCGCATCCGCGGAACCAAGTTGCTCGCCAAGCAGGGACCGCTGATCGTCGGAACTGGCGCACTCAACTCCGGAGATGCAGCCTTCTACGCACGCGCGGCGCGTGAGCATGGTGCAGCGGGTCTGATGATCATCCCGCGCATCGGCTACATGCAGACGGTCGAGGAGGCTCAGATCCACCACTTCGCCACCGTCCTCGAAGCAGGAGGACCCGATCTTCCCGCCGTCGCCTACAACAACCCGCCGAGCTACATCTACTCGATGAGCCAAGCGGCGTTCTTCCGCCTGCGCGAACGCTTCCCGCAGCTCCAGGGCTTCAAGGAGTCCGGCGGCCCTCAGGCCATGACCCGGGCTTCGCGAACGATCACCAGCGACGACGGCTGCTTCCTGGTAGTCGGCATCGACAACGCGGTGGTGCATGGAGCTATCCACTGCAACGCCGTCGGCTGCATCACCGGCATCGGCAACGTGCTTCCGGAACCGGTGTTGATGCTCTGGAAGCTCTGTCAGAAGGCAAAGGAAGGCGATGCGATAGCCTGGCAGCTCGCCGAAGAACTCGAGCGCCGGCTGATGCCGCTATCGGACTACGACGCCGACGCCAAGCTGGTGCTCTACTACAAGTACCTGCTCTACGTGACGGAACAAGGTCCGGTCTACCTCAACCATCGACCGGACGACTTTCGCCTGTCGATGACCGAGATGGACGAAGCGCACTACCAGCTCCACCTCTTCGAGCGCTGGTGGAAGAACTGGAACGGCCGAGAGCGGTTCTTTGGCTGATCAGTCTCGGCACCCCGGGACAACTACGATCGTAGAACCTGCGTGATAACGTTTTTCGCGTAACGCGGTTTCTTGTGAGCTTGTCGCTCCAACCAACTATCAGTTTCTTTGTGCCAAAATAACCTCTGAGCAGACCCTACACCGCTTCGCCGAATGATTGGAGGTATGACGCTGCATGCTTATGTGCGAAAATACAGCTGGGCAATTTGCTAAGCACGGATCGTTCGATGGATAGTTATTACGTTTGGCAGATAATTTCCTTTAGCTGGACTGAGGTGGGGATCGAATATCCCGAATGCCAGGAGCTAGTTGAGAAGGCTCAGATTTCGATTGAGGACTTGCCAGAAGTAGATCGAATTTATTTCAGAGATGTTTGTGCTTCGTTTGCACCGGTTGCCATCTTGGGATTTCCACTCTGGATGTTCGTGATTCCAGATTGGGGCTACGGTGAAGAAGATCTGAGAGAACGCATGGAACGCTGGTACAAACGTCCATATTTTCTCCATTTCCTTAACCCGCTACGAGTACTGGGTTATCCAATCGCACTTCTTATGAGTTGGGGAAATCGGTCTAAGTTACGTCGCGCGGTCATCGCGAAGACTGGGTGAAGAACAGTTGAGTATAAACCTTACGTGGCTTCAAAGGAGAGCGAGTAAAATTAGAGAGTTCAAATTAGCTTTAGTGATGATAGTAGTTTTGTGCTCTCCAGTTTGTGCGGAAGATGCTCCCACGAACAAGCAGGAATGTGATGCGATAGGGGGGCAATGGGAGCAGTTTGGCACTATCACGGTTTGTAATAGGCCTACTAAGGACGCCGGTAAGGCGTGCACGGACGGTAGAGATTGTGAGAGCGCTTGCGTTACCGATGAGGCTCAAGCGGCAAACTCCAAGATAAGCGGAAAGTGCTACTCTCGCACCTCAACCGTAGGCACTTGTTTGAATTATGTGGTTGATGGAGTTGCGCAAGGCACAGAGTGCGAAGACTAGTTGGACTCTTCCATGTCACAAGGTGTTCTTTCCGAGCGTGACTAGTCGGAATATCGCAGCTTCGATCAGGAACCGCCTGATTCGCACCTCTCGAAAATATAATTAGCACAAATACTTAGCTTGCTTGAAGCAGGTCGCTGTCTATCGCTGATCGGGGAATGGCTATGTGATTAATTGTGCGGAGGGAACATGATTAAGAAGGTTTTGGGAGCCTGTGCCTTGGTATTGCTGACAGGTGGAAGTGCGTCGGCGTTACAAGCGGCGGGCAGCGATCTGACGTTAGATGAGGCAATAGAAATCTGCAATAACCTACCAGGGATCGGAACTCGGATAGCGTGCAGGGAGTCAGTTCGAGCGATGTTTCGCTTAAAGGATATTTACGACAACAATCCTCACACGAATCTTTGTGAATTACTCACCCCATACGACAGAAACGGAGACGGTTTAGATCGAGGTGAGTTATCAAATTTTCTCCAAGAAACACTGGGTATGAGCGCGGTTGCACGAAAAGCTTTACTCGACAGATTAATGAAGCTGCTAGAAGAAGAACTCGGGAAGGGCAACAATCTAACTTGCGACGACATGTGCGAATTCTTTTTGACGGACTTCATGAAGAATTTAGAGAAGCTGATTCGAGAAAACACTACTCCTGCATTGATTCCTTTCGTAAACGAGCTGCTTGAGCGAGTTAAGCACGAAGAGGCTGACAGATGCTGGAAACAGGGTTACTACAATCGGCCGCACGATCCGAAAGCGAACTGCGAAACGACACCTTCCGGCCAAACCAATTTTGGCGGTGGAGGCATCGAGGACGAGTGTAGCGTAGACTTCTTTTAAAATAAGGCGAAATAAAGGTATTGTTCCTTATGGAAGATTACCTTTTCTTTGTCGTAGCTTTTCTGGCTTCCGTCGTTTCTGGCGTTGTCGGGTTCGGGACGGGCTTGATCCTAATTTCGGTCGGTTCGTTTTTCTACGACATCAAGGAGACGATAGTTCTCGCCAATATCTTCTTTATCGGGGTTACCCTAAGCCGAGCATACCTTTTTCGTGCCGATATTGATTGGCGTATGACGAAGCTTATGCTTGTGCTTGGGCTGCCGATGGTTGTGTTGGGCGCAAGCCTACTAGTCCCAAGTGAGAATAGGATTATCTCTCTTATCCTTGGTTCAGTGATCTTGGTTTACATCGCAAATGTGGTGTTTGGAATTTTCGATTCCTATAAAGCCACAACGCCGGCGATTGTGCTTGGAGGTGGAGTTTGGGGTTTACTAGGCGGCTTTGTCGGCGATGGGAACGTCGTTAAAGCAGCTATCTTTGATCACATCGGAATGACAAAAGAGACTTTTGTTGCGACGATGGCATTTACCTCGCTTCTGGCAAACATCGCGAAATACGCTGTTTACGGACGACTTGCCATAGAGAGTCAGCGCGATCCGGTAATAATCATAGGACTGTTTATTTTGGCGTTTATCGGCAGTTTTGTTGGGAAGCAGCTGCTGTCCCGTGTCTCACCTATTAGGTTCCGCGCTGCGATGCTGCTCGTGTTGTCCGGCGCAGCGCTAAAGCTTATAATTATCGGATAAATTAGGTCCGCTGGCCCGAACGCTACTCGGTGGCGGTCTTAGCTTGCAGGTTTAGAGCTTTCTGCAAATCACAAAATTGCTCGATGTCATAAAGCGGGGGAAATGCGGCACTACCATCTGCTCAAACCAGAAAATGAATGCGCGGATCTCTTCGTTCTTTAGAAACTCTGAGAGCTTCGACCGATACTCTACAAGTTTTTCTGGGCCGATTGAGTATCCAATCAGAAAGTTGAAATAAAAGAAGTTGAACGGCTTAATGTCGACTAGCTCTAGGCCGATCGCGTTGCATACTCCTGTCATCTCATCGTGGGAAGCTTCTGCTGAAAATCTAGTTGGCTTTTTTTCGGGATCTGCGGCGAAGTATGATTCTAAAGTGTCAGTGGAGTAGTACAGCTCCGGGCAGTCGAACTTCTGATGCTGCTCAGCCATCACGCGGTTTTCCTTGCTTGAGAAAGGAAATGCGATAATGCCATTACTCTTACAAACCCTCGCCATCTCGGCTAGGATTGTGTACCAATCAACGAAATGAGTCATAAACATCCGCGCTACGACTCCATCGAATTCGCCAGCGTCAGCGGGTATGTTGTAAGCATCTCCAGCCCGCACCTCTATTTTTCGATCGCCTTTTGTTCGCCTCAGTTCTTGCAAGAGCGCTTCGCTGATATCGCACCCAACGACGGAACAACCATGGTCAGCAAGTGCTATGCTGGTCTGCCCCTGTCCGCAGCCAAGGTCGAGGACGTGGTCGCCGGGAAGGAAGTGGCTTGAGAGTTCTAAATCGACAAGCTTGTAATAGTTCATTATCGGAAAACGCTCAGGGTTTGAGCGTTCGATGAACTTATTCGCCATTTCCGACGAGACCCAGTGGGCGCTTTTAAAATCTCTGATACGCTGAATTTCAGACCGTTTGTTGCTCATGTGATCCTCGGGGCAAGCCGTCCAAACGTGTGCCCCGGGGATCGGTGCTCAAGGGTGGACCTAACGGCCTAGCATATCATTTAGATGGTTCTTAGGTAATATACGATGCTTAAACTAGGCGGGGCGAGAGGGGGCGGGTTGTCCCTTTTTGGTTGCTGATAAAACCATTTTCTCACTGCAATGGTGCAGGCCTTGTGTCTGCGCTTAGGTAGAATCATAATACTGGAGCGTTTTAGTTTCAGCTAAAACTGTTCGGGTGCCACTCGCCTACATAATGGTGGTAGTCATGTCTCGGAAAAAAGAAAATGCCTCAGATACATCAGCCTTAGTTCGCTGCGGCTGCGGTGCGATTTACAATCTTCTTGATTCCAGTGTATGTCCGGTTTGTAAAAAGGAACAAACAAATTTAAGTAGTTCTGCTGCTCAGGCCGTTCCGACGGAGAGCGAGCAGAATTCCGCGAGTTCGCAGAACCGACTTCTACTCATATCCGCGGGAATCTTGTTGTTTGTTTGGCTGGTGAGGGGACCGGACCAATCTACGAACACTGTCCCCCCGAAGTCGAATAGTCCGGATAAGATTGTTAATTCGTCTTCTAGTGATGCGATTGAAGCTCTGGCGGTAGTTCCGCAATTTGCCCCGGTTGTTCATATCAGTGGAGTAGACGATATGCGTCTGGTAGGTGCATGGGATCGTCCGCAGGGTCGCGAGCTTTTCACTTTATTTTTGGGTAGGAACGGTACGTTTGCTTTGATCTTGCAAGGTCAGAAAGGCAAGAGCAAGTCAGTTGGCTCGTTCGGGGCTTCAAGTAGCCGATGGACCATGAAATCGAGAGACGGTTGGGAGAACGAAGGGAAATATTGGTTCACCGATGCAAATACGCTAGTTATCAATGGGCGGGACGGTCAGCACCAGTGGGCGAGGGCTCCGGCTGAGCGAGTTGCGGAGCTTACTAATGATGCCGATCCAGACATTCTCGTTGTTAACCAAGATTCCTATGTCAAACAGCTTCGCAGCAACAGATCGTCTAATTCCTTTATGGAACGAAATGGTATCCTGCCCCCATAAGGTATGCCTTTTTATGGCGCCTTGTGGATTGATTGGGCAGGACTATCTGGTGTTGCGACCAGCTATCCAAAATCTTTACTCGAGCAAGGACAAGAGTATCGAAGATAACTGATTTGCTTGGGCGAGCACCGCCGCCCCGGTTTCCTGCAATATTTGATTTCTCGTCAAATTGGCAGCCTCTGATGCAATATCTGCGTCGCGAATTACACTTTCAGCAATCGCGAGATACTCACGTTCGCCAAAGAGCTCAGATAAGGTCGAGGATAGCCGGCTAGTTGCAGCACCAAGCGTTCCCTGTTCGTTAGAGACTCGCTGTAAGGCTTGATCTAGGTAATCAAGTTCCGAGAGCGCAGCTGCTTGAGTAGAAATATCTATAACTTTTAATGTAGCCCGTTTCTCGGTGGTATTTACCAGGAGTTCGTTCCCCAAGTTGTTTGCCATGATTACATCGAGCGCACCATCGTTGTTAAAATCTCCAGCTGCTCCCGCAGTTGCTGTAGCGACGTTTCCGGTTCCAGTACTAATTGTCTCGTTAGAGAATCCTCCTTCGCCATTACCGAAAAGGATTGAAGCTGAGTTAAGCGCGTGGGTCGAAAATAAATCGAGATACCCGTCGTTATTAAAATCACCTAGGGAACGAAGGGTCCCACTTGTCATGGAAATCGCGGCGCCCTCTGTGAAAGTTGCGCCTGATGTGCCGTCGTTCTGGAGCATGCGAACTACTGTGCCTTTTTGGGTCACAATATCATCATACCCATCGTTGTTAATGTCGCCGATCTCGAGTGTTGCACCCTTGCCAGCAGAAGTTGCAGTTGATGTTCCGGCTGTAAACGAACCTGATCCATTACCAAGCTCTATAAGGACGATATTGTTTGCTCCCTGAGTTGTGGCAAAGTCAAGGTTGCCGTCCCCATTAAAGTCACCGACGCCAAACTGATTGCCCGCTCCGACGTTTGTCAGAGCACCGTAGCCACCCATGCCGTTGGACAGAGCAATGCCAATGATACCACTATACTGATAGATAATGTCGAGATCGCCGTCGCCGTTAAAATCATAAGTCTCAATTTGATTAATTGCAGCACCGGTCGACCCAAGTAACGTGGCGAGCCCGACAAAACCGCCTGAGCCGTTCCCGAAATTTATTGTAATATTTCCCGCCGATGTTCCTGTGACTACGTCGAGAGTTGAATCTCCATTCATATCAGCAAGCGAAATCTGGGTGGCGCCTGATAACGCAAGAGCTGCGCCTGAAGTCGAAGTTCCGTCTCCATTGCCCATTACGGAGTAGACGCGTCCAGCGGAAGAATCAGCAATTACGTAATCCAAGTTGCCGTCTCCGTCCAAATCACCAACGTCGATTGCCGATTTTCCGCCGCTGGTCTTGGTGGCATTATAGTTGGCCTCATCGAACGAGCCTGTGCCGACTGTTTCTCCCAAGCCTTCGCCCACGGTATAGGCAATTGCACTCTGAGTTCCATATCCTACTTGCGCGGTAAGCGATGCAAGGTTTCCGTCAAGCAATGTAAGATTGTTGAATTTTGTATCACCGAGCAGTCGGTTATACTCGTCGCGAAGCGCAGTTGCTTCGGATTGTAATGCGTCGCGCTGCGGATTGCTCAAATTGCCGTTTGCAGACTGTGTTGCGAGTTCACGAATGCGAATGAGAATGGTGCTCAGGGACTCCGTTGCTCCCTCTGCGATGGCGAGTAGGGATACCGCATCGTTTGCGTTCAATATTGCTTGATTGGCAACAGCTCGATCGACACGAAGCGAATTTGCAACTGACAGTCCTGCCGCATCATCCGAGGCGCGGTTTATCCGAAGACCGGACGAAAGTCGCTCGAAGCTAGTGCCGAGTTCGCGCGTGCTTTCAGCTAGACGCCTCTGCGTATTGAGGGAGCTAACGTTCGAATTGAACGAGAACAGTGCCAATTACTTAATACCTTCCTTGATACTGCGTTACTGCAGAAGCCATCCGAGGCACCATGAGGCAGCTCTGGTAAGTCGCCCCACATCCATAACGACGTCTAGCTATCGAAAAAGCATTCGATTTTGGGGCACAGGAGATAAAATAAATAAGGAGACACTCTTTTGTAACTCATTGAAATTAAATAACTACTGTGGCGGACCCTTAGGGCGCGTCGACCTAAAGCGGCAGCGCAGTCAACGCGTTGCTCCCTTTCCAGCAAGATAGCCGGTTGTCCATGCAGATTGAAAGTTGAAGCCGCCGGTCAGGCCATCGATGTTTAGGATTTCGCCGGCGAGAAAAAGTCCTGGAACAAGTCGACTCTCCATTGTTGTAAAGTCGACTTCGCTTAGCTCTACACCCCCACAGGTAACAAACTCTTCTTTAAAAATGCCTTTGCCGGAAATTTCAAACGAGCCTGCTGTTAGCTCATTTTGTAGGTGCTCCAAGGTTTTATTGCCGACTTCTGCCCAGCTTCGTTCCTCGGGAATTTGTACTACCTCAAGCAGCTTGAGCCAGAGCCGCTTTGGAACCCCTTCAAGCGAGGTGCTGCGGGGTTTCTTTTTTGGGTTGTTGCTTCGAAGTTCGCGCAGCTCCTCTCCAACTAGTTGTGTGGTCCTGCCGACCCAATTTACAGTTAACTGTGCATGATAGTTGTTCTCAAAGAGTTCCCGAGCTGCCCAAGCCGATAACTTCAATACCGCCGGCCCGGATAGTCCCCAGTGAGTAATCAGTAGGGCCCCTTCAGCGTTAAACTCACTGCTTCCGCAGCTAAGCTTCAAGCAGCTGTCGTGCACCGAGAGCCCGGAGAGATCTCGTATGCGATAGTCGTCAATGTTAAAAGTAAACAACGATGGCACTGCAGGTACGATCGTATGTCCAAGCACTTGTGCAATTTTATGCCCGATCTTTCCTCCTCCTGGTGCCAATACGACTCTGTCGATGCTGTGCTCGACTTGAGTTCCTGAGGTGCTAAGCGAAAAACTTCCACCATTATTATCTACCGAAACAATCCTGCATTTCGTCTCAAGTGTAATGCCGAGTTGGAGAGCTGTTTTTTCTAGGCAGTCGATGATGGTTTGAGAAGAGTCGGTGACAGGAAACATTCTTCCGTCAGCCTCACGTTTTAACGCAACTCCTCTAGATTCAAACCAGCGCACTGTATCGGCAGCCTGAAATTGATCAAAGGCGCCTCGAAGTTCATTTGCTCCTCTTGGATAGTTCCTCACAAAGTTTTTGGTATCGAAGCAGCCGTGAGTGACGTTGCAGCGTCCTCCTCCCGAAATCTTCACCTTCGCCAATGGCTTAGGACTGGCTTCAAAAATACAGACCTTAGCAGTAGGATCCGCTTGCGCTGCTGTAATTGCAGCAAAATATCCGGCAGCACCGCCTCCGATTACGGCGATTTTCATAAATTTCGTCTTTAGTCCAAATGCATCAAACTATATTATTGTAAGCTATGACTTTATCCCTTCTAGAGAAGGTCTTTCAAGTAATCTAGGGGTAATGAAGCATGGAGGAGACGATATCTGGCCTCCGCAAATTGACAGTTGATTGAACCTCCGTGTGAAATGGACAAAGAAGTAGAAATTCGTGTTGCGCCGGAAGAGCTCGAGAGTGCCGACCAGCACCTGAACTTAGTCTCTCGGAAGCTCGGGGTTTCCAGCAGTCGCATCACCCAAATCAAACTAAAGCGCAGAAGCATTGACGCCAGACATAATAAGGTGCGTTTTGTTCTGCGCTATCTTGTTGGTGTAGATGCACCGCTTAGTAAGCCCGATGTGGTGGGAAGATCGTTCCGCCCAGTCCACAATGAAAGGCCAGTCGCCGTAGTTGGTGCCGGTCCTGCCGGTCTATTCGCTGCGCTTAGGCTGATTGAGCTAGGGCTTAAGCCGATTATCATTGAACGCGGCAAGGCCGTTCGTGAACGAAGGAAAGACATAGCCAATGTATCAAAGGGCTTGTCGGTCGATCCGGACAGCAACTACTGCTTCGGTGAAGGCGGAGCGGGGACATTTTCTGATGGAAAGTTATATACGCGGGCAACTAAACGCGGCGATGTAGTTCGCATTCTGCAAACCTTAGTTGATAATGGCGCTGCACCAGACATTTTAATTGATGCCCACCCGCACATCGGAACCAACAAGCTTCCAGCAGTAATTGAAAGTATCCGGCGCACGATACTCGAGTTTGGTGGTGAAATTCTGTTTGGAGAGCGGGTGCAGGGATTTGAATTGAAAGCTGGTCGCCTAGCTGCGCTGAGCACGAACTCTGGTTTGAGGATTGAAGGTGCGGCGGTGATTCTGGCAACAGGTCATTCAGCTCGCGATATTTTTTCGGCGCTGAGGGAGCTGAATATCACGTTGGAGGCTAAGCCTTTTGCGCTTGGTGTGCGGGTCGAGCATCCTCAGGGATTGATAGATCAGGTGCAATATGGAAAATCTCCCCGGCATCATTGCCTTCCTGCAGCTTCGTATTCTCTAAAGGCACAAGCCGACAATCGAGGAGTCTTTTCGTTTTGTATGTGCCCAGGTGGAGTGATTTGTCCTGCGGCGACATCGGACGGGGAGATAGTCGTTAACGGCTGGTCACCGTCCAAACGCAATTCGCACTTCGCTAATTCTGGGATAGTTGTAGAAGTTTCGGTGGACGACCTTTTGGCTTACGGCTCCGACAAAGTTTTTGCGGGAATCGAGCTGCAAATGGCAAACGAGCAGCGTTCGTTTCGGGCTGGAGGAGGAGGCCTAAAAGCTCCAGCACAGCGTCTTTGCGACTTTGTTGAAGGTAAAGTCTCACAATCGCTGCCGCGCTGTTCCTATAATCCTGGGACTACATCCTGCGAGATCGGAGATGTTTTAGACGTCGGAATAGTCTCTAGACTTCGCGAAGGTTTTCTTACCTTCGGCAAAGATGTTCGCGGCTATCTTACGAACGAGGCCATTGTTGTGGCCACTGAATCGCGCACCTCCTCTCCAATAAAAATACCACGCGGCGCTGACTCGTTGATGCATCCAGAGGTGGATGGACTGTTCCCCTGCGGAGAAGGCGCCGGATACGC
>JAGRAN010000093.1 GCA_020434585.1 Bdellovibrionales bacterium | reverse complement strand
CCGGGAGTTTGCTTTTCGCTGGTAACTGAAATCGCATAGCCGTTGTCTTCAATGTAAAACAACATCGGCAGCTTAAGCGTGGTGGCCATAGTCAGTGAAGACCAGAATCCGTTGGTTGCAACAGAGCCTTCGCCGCCAAGCACGACGCCAATTGCACCATCGTAGCCGGAATCCTTGAGAACATTTTGTCGGTAAGTGATCGACTGCGCCCACCCTGCTATCGGAGTATATTGAGAGCCCACATCACCTGACATCGGGAGAACTTTGCAGCCGCCGGGGTTGGGAAAATTACAAACAACGCCGATGTCTCGGCCATCGCTGAATCCGCCGGACATTGCTAGCGGTCCCGCGAGGGCGTCTTCCGTGCTGAGTCCTAAAGTTATTAGCAGCGGGCGGCTGCGATAGTACGCTCCAGCAGCATCGTGTTCATGATTGAGCAAGCTTCCCAGCAGCACCTGCGACATGTCGTGGCCGCGAGCGGAGAACTGATACATCACTTTTTTGGGATAGAGCTCTGTCTCCTCGATATGATCCATCATGCGCGAGGTGAGCAGCAAACGAGCTACGTTTTTCCAATCAAAGTTAGGATTAATTTCCTCGGTCGCCCCGGATCCGTTTTTGCTGGTTGCCATAGAGCTTCCTGCTGACTGCGTTGAACTTTCAATCATGGTTTTCGTACCTAATCTCAGTGAGCTGTAAGGATATTTGCCACTTTAGCTGCGAGAGATCAAACAAAACAGATAAGTTTTATCAAGTATGTTTGGGCCCTGTTTTCGTCCGCATTGCCTTTACCAAATAAGCCCTCCTGGTAGACTACGTTGCCCGTGAAAGCGGCTGCAACCAGCATTCGGCAACGGATACCAGATAAAATGACTGACAATACAATTGGCTTTGAAACGAGCGACGGCGCGGCACTGATTACGCTTAAGCGCCCCGACGTGTTGAACAGCTTTAACCGTGAGATGGCGGCGGAGCTAGTCGCCGCGCTTGAGTCAGTGCGAGACACTGATTCGATTCGAGCCGCACTGATTACAGGGGAAGGGCGCGCGTTTTGTGCCGGCCAGGATTTGGACGCCGTGATCGCTAAGGACGGCAATCCAGCACCTGAACTCGGCGACATAGTGCGCGACTGCTACAACCCAATCGTGCGTCTGATTAGAACGATCGAAAAGCCGATAGTTGCTGCAGTAAATGGTGTTGCCGCCGGCGCCGGGGCGAACCTTGCGCTTTGCTGTGATGTTGTTCTTGCGTCTGAAAAGGCATCTTTCATCCAGTCGTTTGTAAACGTCGGACTTATCCCGGATACAGCTGGCACATTCTTCCTGCCTCGGCTTGTAGGACTGCAGCGCGCTTCAGCAATGATGATTCTTGGAGATAAGATTGCCGCAGCGAAAGCTCTAGAGTTCGGCATGATTTACAAAGTCTGTGCTCCGGAAGAGCTGCAAAGCGAAGCCTTAGCTATGACTAAGCATCTCGCAACTCAACCGACAAAGGGAATTGGTCTTACCAAACGTCTCCTCAATGCTTCAGTCTTTAACTCGCTAGACGAGCAACTTAAACAAGAAGAGCAGCTGCAAACACTTGCCGGTCACTCGAAAGACTACAACGAAGGCGTATCTGCATTTCTTGAGAAACGTAAACCTAATTTTACCGGGAATTAAATAGATGATCGGAACGGAACAGGCAGTCGGTGTAATTGGAGCTGGCACGATGGGTGCCGGAATTGCCCAAATTGCCGCAACACAAGGACACAAAGTTGTAGTCTGCGATTCGAACCGCGACATGCTTTCAAAGCTTAAGCCCGGTTTGGAGAAAATTTTTTCCCGCCTGATAGAAAAAGGCCGCATGACAGCGGCAGATTCTCAGGCAGCTCTCGAGCGAATTGCGCTTGCAGAAAGCCCGTCGCAGTGTGCGGACTGTGCGCTTGTGATTGAGGCAATTGTCGAAAACGTCGACGTAAAACAAAACGTGTTTAAACAGTTGGAGGCGGTTGTTAGCGAAACAACGCTGCTGGCATCAAATACTTCGTCCTTGCCTATCTCAGAAATCGCCGCCGCCTGCGAAAGACCTGAAAGAGTTTTGGGTATACACTTTTTTAATCCCGCGCCGCTGTTGCCGCTTGTTGAAATTGTACCCGGATTGCTCAGCAGTAAATCAGCGGTAGAATCAGCGAAGCAGACAATAGATGCTTGGGGCAAAACCACAGTGCTGGCCAAAGACACTCCGGGATTTATTGTAAACCGCATCGCGCGCCCTTATTACGGTGAGGCTCTACGCATTTTTGAAGAAGGCGCCGCTACGCCAGCAACAATTGACTGGGCGATGAAGGAGCTCGGCGGTTTCAAGATGGGTCCGTTTGAGCTGATGGACCTCATTGGCAACGACATCAACAACAAGGTTTCAGAAACCGTGTTCGCAGCATTTTATTTCGATCCGCGCTATCGACCTTCGCTGTATCAAAAACGGTTGGTTCAGGCAGGGCTGCTAGGACGGAAGTCTGGCAGAGGCTTTTACGATTACAGTGAGGGGGCTGAGAAGCCGGAGGCTGTTAAGGATGAAGGCTTAGGAAACTCCATTCTGTTTAGAATCGTTTCGATGCTGATTAACGAGGCAGCGGACGCTTTATTCTGGGGAGTAGCTTCGGCGGGTGACATCGAGTTGGCGATGACCAAGGGCGTTAACTACCCCAAAGGCCTGCTTCGTTGGGGCGATGAACTTGGCCCCGAGAACGTTTTGAAGGAGATTGAAACCTTACAGCACCGTTTCGGTGAAGACCGTTATAGACCTTCACCGTTCTTGCGCGCGCAGGTAGAACAATCTGAACCACTTCTGGGCACCACATGCTAATGAACTCGCCCGAGGAACTTGCACAGGCCGTCGTCAAGAAAATGTACGACAATGACCCGTTTAGCCAGTGGCTAGGTATTGAGGTTAGTGGAGTAGCTCCGCACAAAGCGACTTGCACGATGGAAGTCCGCAAGGAAATGCTGAACGGCTTTGGCGTAACCCACGGTGGAATTGCCTATTCGTTGGCGGACAGCGCCTTTGCCTTCGCGTCGAACACCGTCGGACAAGTCAGCGTCAGTATCGATAACTCCATTTCGTATCCCGCTCCCGTCAGACCAGGCGATACACTCACCGCTTCGGCAGAACTTCGTTCGGCAGCGAATCGAGTGGCAACTTACGATGTAAACGTAATTAACCAGGACAACACTGTGGTTGCACTGTTTCGCGGCACAGTCTACCGCACGAAAAAGCAGCACTTTCCAGAAAGCAACTAAGGATAAACGAATGCAGAAGGCATATATTGTAGACGCAGTTCGCACACCAATTGGCAAGTTTTGCGGCACTTTGTCGAGTGTGCGACCCGATGACCTAGCAGCGCTGACTTTAGCGGAGTTGATGCGCAGAAACTCTTCGGTCGATCCGGCTGAAATTGGAGACGTGATTCTTGGCTGTACTAATCAAGCTGGTGAAGACAATCGCGACGTCGCGCGCATGGCGGTGCTGCTCGCCGGTCTTCCGGAAACAGTTCCGGGAATTACAGTTAACCGTCTCTGCGCGTCAGGTATGAGTGCAGTGCTCGATGCGGCGCGGCAAATTAAACTCGGAGAAGGAGACTTATTTATTGCAGGCGGAGTAGAGCACATGACTCGTGCCCCGCTAGTGTTGGCCAAAGGGGACACAGCGTTTTCAAGAAATGCCGAGATCTACGACACAAGCATTGGCTGGCGCTTTGTTAACCAGAAGCTGAAAGAAAAATTTGGCACTGAAGGAATGGGCGAGACTGCTGAAAACGTTGCCGAGCAGTTCAATATCGGCCGGGAAGATCAAGATGCATTTGCCGCTTGGTCGCAGCAGAAGGCGGAGACAGCGATCAAAAGCGGCAGACTTGCGAAGGAAATAGTCGCAGTCAGCATTCCTCAACGCAAAGCCGACCCGATAAATTTTGATACCGATGAATTTCCCCGAGCCGGAACTACGGTTGAAATCCTTGCAAAGCTGCGCCCTGCCTTCAGACATGACGGCAAGGGGTCAGTTACCGCGGGGAACTCCTCTGGTATCAACGACGGCGCCTGCGCGGTGCTGCTTGCCTCTGAATCAGCGCTGAAGAAATACAACCTAACACCACTCGCGACAGTCGAAGAATCGGCCGTTGTTGGGCTTGAGCCGCGAATCATGGGCGTGGGTCCCATGTATGCCACGCAGAAGCTGCTAAAGCAGACTGGCAGAAGTATGGATGATTTTGATGTAATTGAACTTAACGAAGCCTTTGCTGCCCAATCGCTGGCATGCACGCGTGGTCTAGAAATCGAGGATAATGACGTTAGGATTAATCCAAACGGTGGTGCTATCGCTTTGGGTCATCCGCTTGGAATGTCCGGCGCACGTTTGATTCAAACAGCAGTTCTGGAACTTCACGAACAGAACAAGCACAACGCACTTTGCACCATGTGTATCGGTGTCGGTCAGGGAATTGCCTGCCGCATAGAAAAGGTATAGCCCGATGCCAATTTACGAGTTTCAAGGGTTAAAGCCCGTAATCGCCGAAAGCGCATTTGTTCACCCTATGGCAGTTGTCGTCGGCAATGTGCATATCGGCGAAGATGTTTACGTCGGACCTGGTGCCTGTATTCGAGGCGATTGGGGTGAAGTGCAGATCGAAAACGGCTGCAATATTCAGGAAGGCTGTGTGATTCATATGTTTCCGGGTGTGAAAGTCATTCTTCATGAATCGGCGCATATCGGTCACGGCGCAGTTATTCACGGTGCCGTTATCGGAAGAAACAGTCTCGTCGGAATGAATGCGGTCGTGATGGATAACGCTGAAGTGGGAGAAGAGTGCATCGTCGGCGCTCTGTGCTTTGTCCCGTCTGAAATGACTATTCCTCCGCGCAAAGTCGTCGTCGGCAATCCGGCAAAAGTTGTCAAAGAGGTCAGCGACGACATGATCAACTGGAAAACCGATGGAACAAAGTTATACCAGAAGCTTCCATCCGATCTAAGAGCTAGCTTGAAAGAGTGCGAGCCGCTTCGCGAAGTGGAGCCAAATCGCCCGAAGCAGGAAATTTCATATAAGACTTGGAAAGAGACACGGGGCTAGGGAGAAGAGCCATGCAAATTCAAAGTTATGCAGCGGGACAGTGGGTATCTGGCAGCGGGCGTGAGCGCGACTTGATTCATGCGGTAAGCGGAGAAAAAATCGGGACTGCTACCAGCGAAGGCCTCGATTTCAAAGCGATGCTGAACCACGGCGCATCTGTCGGTGGACCGGCTCTGCGCAAAATGACGTTTCATCAGCGCGCTTTAATGCTTAAAGAAGTGGCAAAGTATCTGATTAGCCGCAAAGACGAATTTTACAAACTTTCCCAGGCAACCGGCGCGACCAAGATTGACTCTTGGATCGACATTGAAGGCGGCATTGGCACCTTCTTTACCTACTCAGGAAAAGGCCGCCGCGAACTTCCCGATAGTTTTTGCTACGTCGACGGGCCCATGGAACCCCTCTCAAAAGAAGGATCCTTTGTCGGCCGACATATTTGTGTCCCGCTTGAGGGAACAGCTCTGCATATCAACGCCTTTAACTTTCCCTGCTGGGGGATGCTCGAGAAACTCGCGCCGACCTTTTTGGCTGGTATGCCGGCGATTATCAAACCGGCGACAGCCACCTGTTACCTAACGGAAGCAATGGTACGTGCGATGATCGACTCTAAGCTGATTCCGCAAGGCGCATTGCAGCTGATTTGCGGTGGTGTCGGAGATATATTTGAGCATTTAACGTGTCAGGACGTAGTTACATTTACGGGCTCAGCAGAAACCGGCAAAAAGCTTAAATCCCATCCGGTTATTCTTGAAAATTCAATTCGCTTTAATATGGAAGCGGACTCCCTTAACTGCTCTATTCTCGGAAGTGACGCGGAGCCCGGCTCGCCGGAATTTGATCTGTTCATTAAAGAAGTTGCTCGCGAGATGACGGTTAAGGCCGGTCAAAAGTGTACGGCGATACGGCGCACGATTGTTCCAAATAAACACGTCGAAGCAGTTATCGAGGCGCTATCATCACGCCTTGCGAAAACTACCTTAGGCAATCCCGCGAACGAAGCTGTGCGCATGGGGCCGCTGGTAAGCCGCGAACAAGTCAACGAAGTAAGGAAGTGCGTCGGGAAACTGTCTGAAGTCAGTGAAATTGTTCACGGCGACCTGGACAACTTTGATGTCTTAGACGCGGATCCGGCACGTGGCGCATTTTTCCCAGCGATGCTGCTTCATTGCAAAAACCCGCTTCGAGCTAGCATAGTTCATGAAATAGAACCCTTCGGACCGGTAAGCACCGTGATGGGTTATGACACGAATGCCGAAGCGATTGAATTAGCCAAAATGGGCAAAGGTAGTCTGGTAGGCTCGCTGTTTACGGCGGACGATAACACTGCGAGGGAGATTGCACTCGGCTGCGCCCCGTATCACGGACGGCTTGTAATGATTAATCGCGAGAGTGCTAAAGAGTCGACCGGCCACGGTTCTCCAATGCCGCATCTTGTCCACGGCGGACCAGGCCGGGCCGGAGGAGGAGAGGAGCTGGGCGGCATTCGCAGCGTGCTGCACTTCATGCAGCGCACGGCGATTCAAGGTTCACCTACCACTCTTACTCGAGTGTGCAGCGAATACACTGACGGCGCCAAACCAACCGGTGATACAAAACATCCTTTCAGAAAATACTTCGAAGAAATTAATGTCGGCGATCAACTTATCACTGACTCCCGCACTGTTACTGAAGAGGATATAGTCAATTTTGCTAACTTAAGCGGTGACAAGTTTTACGCTCATATGGACGAAGAAGCCGCTGCAGCGAATGAAATTTTCGGTGCTAGAGTTGCGCACGGCTATTTTATTATTTCAGCTGCAGCTGGATTGTTCGTCGATCCTGCGCCGGGTCCGGTGCTTGCAAACTACGGACTTGAGAACCTGCGTTTTACGAAGCCGGTGTATATCGGCGACACATTCAAGGTTCGCTTTACCTGCAAACGCAAAGCGAGGAAGTACGGGCATAAGCAGGGCATAGTGGAATGGGACTGCCTGGTAACAAACCAGAACGAAGAAATGGTTGCGACTTACTCGATCCTTACCTTGGTTGCGGCCAAGGAAGATATCGAAGTGCCAACCGCCGAAGGTCTGCACTAGAAAATTTGCTGCAACTT
>JAGRAN010000092.1:4840-12675 GCA_020434585.1 Bdellovibrionales bacterium | reverse complement strand
AGTTTTTGCCCCTGACGCGATAGTACCTCAGGAGCTTAAGCACTATCAGGCGTTCGATAAAATGGAACACAGCACACAAAGCGCAAAAGATTCCAAGAAAGCTTCGGCTGGGATCCATCTTGAGTAGAAAGAACACCGCGCCGGTAGAGAAGAAAACGAGCAAAGAAGACAACAAACTGATTTTGAGAATTTGCGGCATCGAACTGAAGCGCATGCTGCGGTACGCGCCAAGCGCGCTCAGGGCCGCGTTGTAGAGCGGAAGAACAATTCCCAAAATTACAAAGTAGTCCTCGACCGGACCAAGCGGCAAAGTCTCAACCGGAACAGCCAGGCCAAATCTGCCAACGAGTTCAAAAAAGGTATCTCTCAGCCGATAAGCCAGAAAAAAGCAGGCAGCGATCAGCAGGTTGTCTGCGATACGCTCTATGCGAGAAACCATTTTCCAGTGTGTCTTAAGCAAGACTGTTCTCCGGCTGCTGCCCTAGTTCTAAAACAGGTAAATTTATCATAAATCGACTTAGATATCACCACACTTTTCTTGTTTAATATTAGAAGCTTAGCTAAAAACCAAGATACAGCCTATAAACAGAGGCAGCCGTGTACTACCTGAAGCAGCAAGTCATCGATACAGATCGCGCACCGCAGGCACAGCCCGGCCTGATCTCTGCGATCATTCCAGTGTACCAAGCCAAAGCAGCGCACCTGCCGAAAGTGATCGCAGCTGTCGAGGCGCAGCAAGACACCAGCATTGAAATCATTGTCGTCAAGAACGGTAAGTTTGAAACCCAGCTGACAAGCAGCTGTCCCATGCGCGTTTTTGAAATTGATCGAAACGTAGGGGCTGCTTATGCAAGAAATCTCGGGGCCGTGCAGGCCGCGGGTGAAGTCCTTTGGTTTATCGACTCGGACCTTGAGGCCATTCCAGCAAGATCTGCAGCAACTGCGGCCAGAATGCTTAAAGCAGATAATGAAATCGGAATAATCGGTTCAATCGTGTTTAACACTCCCGAAGGAGAAGTCATGACCATCGGACGAAAGAGAGAGTCTTCGCGTTGCGCAGAAGATGAGACTATTTTGGATGACGACTTCGCCAATACCGCCTGCGCTTTTGTCCGCGCGGAGACCTTTTTCCGAATCAAAGGCTTTGCTGACTTTATCGAATACCCGTTTGACGATGTCGATTTCGGTTTTAAAGTTCGGGCGGCCGGACTGCGCTGCGTCGGAGTGCGCGCCTGTGCGGGCACCCACCCTTTGCATGGCGGTAGCAACAGCGTTTTTCACGAGTTTATGAGCTTTCACAATATGCTGCTGCATTTCGCGATAAGCTACCGCCCATCGCAGTTTGCCGCGCTGCTGCAGAAGAAGGCCGGGCAAGGTTTTCGCCTGGCTCCTCCGAGAGTTCGGCCGGAGCCCTTGCAGCGTGCATTAAATCTGGGGCGAAGTGCTGTCGGGTTTGCACTTGCGGCTGCTTACCTTCTGCTCCACCTTCCAAGAGTCATACGACTTCGCCAAACTCGACAAGCAATGCTGCGCAGCGTAACATGATTGTGTTTCTTAAAGGTTTAACTCGGCCGCTATGTCGCTATTTGAACGCCTGATTGCAACGATTGTCTCCGACGCTGCTAAAGAACGAGCGCGAGACCGCTTGCTGCGCTTTGCGGCGGGCCTGCCGCCTGCTGTTATTAAGTCGAGCGCAAAGACTCTCGCCGCATTACCGAGCCTTAGAGCCAACCACGCCCCTGAAACACTTTTCTTCTTTGTTACCAACAAGTGCAATCAAAGCTGTATTCACTGCTTTTATGCTGCCGAGCTGAATGTCCCTCAGCAAGGCATGACGCTAGAGAATATTCAAACGATGTGCCGCTCGATTGCCGGGCGGATCGATACGGTGTTTCTTTGCGGCGGCGAGCCGACTACCCGCAAAGATCTCCCCGAGATCGTGGAGGCCTTTATTGAAGTCGCCGGTGTTTCGCGGCTATTCATTACAACCAACGGCATATTGCGCAAACGTCTGATGGAAACAATCGACCGCGCGCTCGCCTCACCCAGAAAATTTCAGCTTAGAATTCCGATCTCGCTTGACGGCCCCCAGGAGATTCACGACCAGATCCGCAAGTCTCCCGGAGGCTTCGAACGTGCCGTGGAGACACTGCACATATTACGCGAACGTGCTGCGCTCGACTCACGTCTGACTCCGCTTGTAACTTCGGTCATCCAGAAAGGCAACGCGGATAGCTTCGTTGAGTTTTATAAACACATTCGCCGCGATATCGGCTGTGAATTGCAGTTTATCTTGCTTAGGCAGGACGGACGTGACGCCGGCGGACTGGATAAGACAATCCTGCTTGATGCCGGCAACGCCGAAGACCTGCTGCCCGACCAAGGCAAATGTGAGGAAATCTTAAACGACATAGCTGAATACGAGATGACCCGTCCCGAAAAGTCCAGTGTCCCGCTGCTACGCGCAGCCTTTGCCCGCAAACACCTTGAGCTTGTCTCCGAAGCAAAGCCAGTTGCGCCGTGCGTCGCACCACGAACTTTTGCAACCGTCTTTCCAGACGGCGGCACTTCGCTGTGCGAAATTGTGTTGCCGCACGGCAATCTTAAGGACTTCGATTACGACCTCATAGCAGCTTGGAATTCTAATACAGCCGAAGACCAGCGGGCACAGCTCAGCTCCTGCTGGTGTACCTACCCATGCGCGCTGCACACCTCAATCATGAGAGACCCCGACGCGCTTAGCGACACGCTAAAACTCGTTAAGCGGGATTTACGCTGAATCTAAATTAAGCGGTTCGAGCTTTGAGTTTAGCACTGAGCTACCCTCTGCAGTTGGCCGCCATTTTTTGGGGTTGCCGCCTTTAAATACTGCCTGCGACGGAACACCAAAGAAATCAGCAACGTGCACCAGACCGCTGTCGACGCTGAACAGCATTTTCGCCGTTCGAACAAGGTCTACAGTGCGCGGAAATGGCGCGACTCCTACTTGATTTCGTACTTGCACTCCGCAGCGGTGCTGAAGTTCGACTGCAAATGTACGATCCGCAGGCGCGCCGACAAGATAAACCAGAGAATCATACTCTGATGCTTTTTTTACAATCTCACACCACGTTTGCATCGAGTGGCTTTTGTATTTCGCTTGTAATCCAGCAACGGCAACCACAACATGTGAACTCGCCTGCCCTTCTTTGGCGGGCGGCGGACGGAACGCCGCTTGCTCGATGCCCCCTCCAGCAACTGCAGCGTGCTCCACAAGTCGCTTAAAACTGATTAGTTCAAGTTCATCCTGCGGATAATCAACAGCGAGGTCGTAACAGTCGCTGCGCCTATTCGATTCTAAGCCAACAAGTTTGCCGTCCGCTGCTGTCATTCGTCCGGCCAGCAGCGCGGATAGTCCAAAAGTCTGTTCCGTATTGATGACGAGAGAATATTGGTTCAAACCTGCCAAGCCGAACAGCACAGTATCTGCTGCGTCGTAGCACATATAGTCAACGCCAAGATAATCGAGCCAAATTGCATTGCGCTTTTCGACGAGCCAGTCCACGCTTGTTGGACTGACCCCCAGTTCAATCAATGCACGGGTCAAGATGACCAGATCGCCAAGACCGCCGGGGCGCACAAGACAGGGACGCTCGCGAACGCTGGCGGGCAGGCGCAGGCGCCTGAGGAGCCCTTTCGGAAAAAACTTAGCAGCACCATCGAATTGTTTAAGCCAGAGCACTTCTGCGTCTCCAAAAAACAGCAAGTAGACACCACAACAAGCCCAGAGCACTGAGGGCCTTCGCTATCGTATCAACTTGGGAGTCTTGATGCAGAATCTCCGTTCGCTCACTGTGCGGCGTCAGCAGCATGAAGCCATTAACTCCGCGGTAAATTGGAACATCGGCATGCCACTTTGGATAGAAGGAGTACTTAAGGAGATGAGGCTTGCCTGGACATGAAGTGCTTAGGACTAGCCGATGGAATGTTTCTTCAACGGAAGCATTGCAGTCTGCAGTCGCTAATTTGGGCAGCGCCAGCTCACCATCAGACGGCATTCCTGAACGCAGCTCCTGATCAACTCCATAAACGTGATCAATGAAATTGCCGAATTCGCTCACTCCCGGACCTATCGGTAAAAACGTAACTGCAGCGAAAGAGTTCCACTCCTGCCCCGGCAGCAGGGTCCGGAATTCGACCGCAACGGGCTCCTTTGGGTCAACCTCGCGGCCGTTTGCGAGGACGCGGTAGCCGTTGACCGCCATGTGCACCTGATGGACTCCGGAAGATTTCGCCGCCAGCGGCAGCACAACCGCAAAATTCTCCCACTCCTCGCTATAATATTGCGGATAGGGCTCGTATGAACGGCTTGCAATAAACAGCGAAGGAAGCGCTTGCAGCTTCGATGTTATATCAAATCCCTCTGGCGGAAGACTTTGCTTAGGAACATGGAAAAAGGTTGTAACTTTGCCTCGGTTCGCTTCTTTGATGCGCGGAGCCCAACCTCGCGCGGTCTGATGCTTCCCGCTGTACCATAGGCCGGCCAGAAAGTTTATTACGTCCTCCGGCTTCGCGGCTGCATGCGCATCGTCGTTCTTGCCGAGAACCGCTACGGCCTGGTTTCTCAAATCATCAAACGTCGGCAGAAATAGAATCAATTTATCGGGGTCAGCTGATTTAATTTGCAGCGGCTCTCCGTCAAAGACTTCAACCATCGGAGCAAAATCTTTTTTCTTAAATAGCGCGGTGTATTTTCCTTGAATCAGTTTCTCAAAGTCTCCGCTGGCCTCTATCTCGCGCTGATTCTCTTCTTTTGATGCAATATGATAATTAACTCCAAGTGCGTGCATCATTGACGCGCCGGCAGGGATATTTTTCTCGGGCATTATCGAGCCGCGCGGCCAGCCTGCGCATGTATTACTCATCAAACATTGAAGGAAATACGGTATCCCTGGAAGCGTAGCTGAATTGACGATTCCGCCTTCAACTAAATTGTGCTCAGTCAGCCAGGGTAGGATTTCAAATTCTCTAACTGTGCCAAATATTTTGTTGTTCCGGTCGGCGGACTCGAACGAGACACGTGACGCTGGCTCTTTGCGCAGCGCTTCGACCAGAGCATCAAAGTCCGCACGTCCAGCCTTGCCCTCCACGCCAGACATATTCCAGGTCATCCAGCCGCGAATATTATAGAACGCTTCTTCAGAAGGGAGGAGAAACGCAATCATGACAAACATTGCTAAGGTAAGCAGGCGCTGCCCTCTAGCATAGACTGTGTCGAATACAGCGATCACAAACAAGTAGGCCGACATATAGAGTCCTGGCCAAAGCCGGATGTTTGAAAAGACGATTTCGCTGAAGATGCCGCGCGCGCTAATTAGAAACAGTGATAATCCCAAAAAAACTGAAGCCACAATCAGCATCGGACTGCCTCGCTCCTTGCGAGCAATCAGTAGAAGCGCAAGCACTGCACACAACGAGCCGACGACAACTTCTGTTTTGGTCAGCGAACTAAGGAAAGTCCACTGCCAATCTCCCCCGAAATCGGCAGCCCATGAACGGTAATGCACCAGTGGAACCAGCCACCAGGCGGAGAGCAGAAAAGCTGCTGCTGCGTTTAAATAAAATGGGAGTAGCCCTCTTAAGCGCTCTCGGCCGCGAAGCAGTAAGACGAGGTCCACGATAAAAATAGAGCTGCCGAAGAGCAGTAGAAAAAGACCTATATAAAAATGGGACAAAAGGGCTGCTGCTGCCGCCAGGGAAGCCGCGCTGGAAAAGCGTTTCTCGATACGAGCTCGCGCGAGCAGCCCAAGCGCAAGGATGCCGAAGACGAATGCCCACCCGTTGGCGACCATCCCGGCCAGAGTTGAAAACGCGTTTCCGCCCCAAACCTTAAAACCCTGCGAATGCAGAAAGCTGACTGCGAGTAGTGACGCAACTGCTCCCGTTACTCTCTGGGCACCGGCGAGCCGTGCACCTAGGTACATTGCGGGAGGGAGCAGGAACAACGGGAGCACAGCAAAAAGCTTATAGGCCAGTTTAGGTTCAAAGAATTTACTCAGCAGGACGCCGACCAGATATGGAAACGGAAAATAGAATTGAAATAGTTCAAATCCGCCCCAAAGATCATATGAATAGTGAACAATGCTGAAGTTTTCGGCCAATGCTCGACTGAGGCTGCCAATCAGCACTGGGTGAGCCGGATTGTCTCCCCCGGTAGGAGTAGTGGAAGTAAATAGTAGGCTCGTTGGGGTATTAAGAAGAATAATTAAGCTGCCCAGAAGCGCTAAAGCACTTGCGCCGCAAAGCTGGAGAGGCTTGAATCGATGTATGCGATCAGAGGCTGACGCTAGATCACTCATCGAAAGAAACTCGAGCCTGTGAATTCTTCAGAAAACAAATTGATCTCCATTATGCGTTTGCTGCGGCCTCATCAATGGGTCAAGAACGGGCTAATCTTTGCTCCGCTACTCTTTTCCGGCCAGTGGTCGACCCCCCTGTTTAACTTGTCACTAGCTGCATTCGCGGCGTTCTGCCTGATATCGTCAGCAGCCTACTGTCTAAACGACGCGGCAGATCAGGCAAGAGACCGCGAGCATCCGGAAAAATGTAAACGACCTGTCGCTGCTCAGCAGATTTCGCCCTTTGCAGCTTATTTGCTCGCAGCGGTCCTAACAAGCTGTTCTCTAGTGCTGGCGCTCAAAATCTCGCAGCCGCTCGCAGCAACGATTGTTTGTTATCTCGCCCTGCAGCTTGCATATACTTTTCTGATAAAAAACGTCCCCATTCTTGATATTTTACTT
Source organism: Bdellovibrionales bacterium (assembly GCA_020434585.1). Taxonomy (GTDB): domain Bacteria; phylum Bdellovibrionota_C; class UBA2361; order SZUA-149; family JAGRAN01; genus JAGRAN01. The sequence goes on along the minus strand of JAGRAN010000092.1, from coordinate 5,896 downwards.
CTTTCGTCATTGTACGTGCTGCGCATCATGGCCGGAGTCGCAGCCACCTCAATTCAAGCTTCAACATGGATTATTATCTGCACCTGGATGATTGCGCTGATGCTGGCATCCGGTAAGCGATTTCTTGAGGTCTCCCGCACGGGTTCTACTTCACATGCAAGCAGGCCGGTGCTCGGCAAGTACTCCCATCACTTCCTCAGACATCTAATGAGCAGCATGGGAGCAGCAACGCTCGTTTGTTATTTGCTATGGTGCAGTGAGAGCGTACAGACGGGACGCTTCAGTGCCTCCGAGGTCTTCCCCAGCGCATTGATGGTCACATTCTGCCTGCTCCGCTATCAGCTGCTCGTTTATCAAAAGCAATTCGACGAAGACCCCGCTAAAGGCCTGCTCAAGGACTTTCAGATACTTGTCGCAGTACTTCTCTACGTGGCATACATGGCATATGTCATATACTAAACTGAAAAATCTCCTTGCCGCGGCCTGCTGTCTAGTTGCGTTGCTGCTCCCAGTACACTGTCTGGCTGATCACATTACCCTTACCGCCTCGACACACAGCGATATCGTCGTAGACACTCAGCAGGTAATCGTTAAATTCTTAATTAGCAACGAAGGCGACGAAGCCGCAATTAACCCCGCGATCGAATTCCCAAGTTTAAAGCGGCAGTTTTCGCTAGCAAATTCCATCGCCCCCGGGGAATCAATCAGCCACACGGTAGAAATGACATTTGAAGATTTCGGCATTGACCTTCCCGGCCGCTACGTGATGCCCTTTCGTCTCGCCTACGAAGACAGCAATTTATTTCCGTTCTCTTCGCCTTCCGCAGTCGTGCTGGTCTACCAGCTTGAACCCCCGCGCAGGCTAACAATGGGCTTTAGCGGCGTCTCGGGCGCTCTGCGCTTAGAACTTGAGGATAGCAGTCGTGCCGTCCTTGAGATTCTAAATTCCTCTGAGGACGTAGTAAAAATTGAACAGATCGTCGGCCACACTGCCACCGAACTACAGCTCACAGTTAATCCCCCTCAGCTTCCATTAGAACTTAAGCCCGGAGAAAA
>JAGRAN010000092.1:1082-4659 GCA_020434585.1 Bdellovibrionales bacterium | reverse complement strand
CTCGCCGCGATAGTTGTTCTCGGCTGGTTTTTTCAACGCAAGGCAGGATCGTAAATAGCGACGGCGTAAGAAGCGAAAAAAGAGGGACGAAGAGCAGTATAAGCAGGATTCTGTATCACGCCAGAAGCGCGCCGCGACCATTCATCTAAGCGACGCAACCCGAAAACTCACACAACGAGCAGCTGCTGCCGCGGGGCAAGCCCCGAAGCGGTTTTCCTATTTGGTCTTGCACCAACCGAGGTTTACCTAGCCGCCGAAGTTGCCTTCGGCGCTGGTGAGCTCTTACCTCACCGTTTCACCCTTACCCATCCTCCACACGAAGCTTCGGCGGGCGGTTTGTTTTCTGTGGCACTGTCTCTAGGTCACCCTAGGCTCCCGTTAGAAGCCGATCTGCTCTACGGTGTCCTGACTTTCCTCCCCCTGCAAGCAGAGAGCGGCCGCGCCTGTTCTTCGACCCGGCGGGGAGTTTAACACGTGCTCGCTAGCGTTCCAAAATCATCGCGCACGCCATCGCCCCGGCAGCACAAATCGAAATTAGGCCGCGCTTAGCGCCGCTGCGCTTCATCTGATTGGCGAGGCTGGTAACAATTCGGCCCCCTGTTGCCGCAAACGGATGCCCAATGGCGACAGAGCCGCCCATGACGTTAACTTTCGAACGGTCAACCTTACCGACCGCCGGCTCCTTCCAGCCTTCTTCCCAAGCCTTAATGTTGGCCAAGAGTTGGGCAGCAAAAGCTTCGTGAATTTCGATATAATCAAAGTCATCAAACGTTAGGTTGTTGCGCTTTAGCAGTCTCGGAACAGCAACTGCCGGAGCCATCAGCAGCCCTTCGTTCGGATCAATCGCTGAAAATTCAAAGTCGGTAATAAACGCAAGCGGCTCTTTGCCTTCCTGTTTCGCCCGAGATTCCGACATCAACATCACAGCCGAAGCACCATCGGTCAGTGCACTGGAATTGCCGGCAGTTAGCGTCCCCGCAGAGCTTCGATCAAACACCGGTTTAAGCCGCGCAAGTTTTTCGAGCGAAGTATCACCACGAATAATTCCGTCCCGGTCCACACCGTTTAACGGGGCAATTTCAGCGAGCAGCCGCCCGTCTTCCGTTGCAGCAGCGGCATTCTTATGGCTAGCAAGCGCTACTTCGTCCTGGGCCTCTCGGACAATGCCCATTTCTTTGGCGGTCATCTCCATGTGCTGCCCCATGGTGAGACCAGTGCTCGGTTCAGTCACGGCTGGAGTCGGCGGAAACAAGTCTTTCGGCCGCAGCTTGAGCAGTTGTCCTGCTCTCTCGCCCATCGACCTGGCACGAGACAACTTTAGAAAAATGTCTGAACCGTGGTCACTGTAGCGCAGCGTCGGCTTCGACATCGACTCGCTGCCGCCTGCGATGGAACAATGACTTTGACCCAAGGCAATTCTACGTGCCGAGCTGGCAATTGCTACGAGTCCTGAAATGCAGTTGTTCGAAACCGATTCGGCGTACAGCGTCTTGGGCATGCCCGCGGCGAAAACTATTTCGCGAGCCCAGTTTGGAGTGCGGGAGTCGAGCAGCACTGTGCTGTAAATAAATTCGTCGATAGTCTTAGGGTCAACGCCGCTGCGTTCAACTAACGCTTTCAGCGCGTGCACACCAAGCTGCTGAAAGGTATAATCGCTAAACGCCGTGCCAGCCTTCACAAACGGAGTGCGAACCCCGTCAACTACTGCCGCTCTTAAACCCGAATCAGCCATTTAGCCTCCTAAAATCTGAGCTCGCCGTTTTCACCCCAGAGTTTAACTCTAGCAATAACCCTTGTGAAAGCAATTAGTTCTGATGCAGCTCCCACTGCGAGGTTTCCGCTAAACCCGGCTGTACGCCTAAACTTTAAATTCACACCTGAGAAAAATCGGCTTAAAATACAAGCGGCAATTTGGCAGGCCGCAAACTCAGGAAATTCTAACTCCACCTATGAGCGCAAAAACTGAACCCTTGAGACCCGGATCGCGAGTTCGGGTTGTAACTCTGGGCAAGCACGGCATAGTCGAGGAAGGACCCAACAGGAAGGGTCAATACCTAGTTAGCGTGGGTGCATTGAGCATTTGGACTTCTCTATCGGACCTCGAGGCACTTAAGCCTGGCAAGACCAGTAAGAAGCGGAAGCAAACCCATCGGCCAGTTCCTGGCGCAGCCGCAGTGCTTTCGGTCGACCTTCACGGCCTGACGAAGGACCAGGCTGAATACGCGATTGAAGAGCTGCTGGACCGAGCGCTGAGGACTGGCTGCGATAGGCTTGAAATCATTCACGGGATCGGCAGCGGTGCCGTTAAAACAGCTGCTCACAAATACCTGGCCGCCTCGAGGCACGTCGCTTCATTTAAACTGGACGACGCAAATCCCGGCACAACTTGGGCTTATCTCTAGATTACGTGAATTCCCTAATAGTAATAATCATAGAGACAAAACTAAGTTTTGCAGAAACCTGCGAACCGATTAAGCTTAGGGCCGTAACCGGAGTCTTTTGCCAGTTGACCTTAGATACTTTTGAAAACCAAGCACTCAAATAGACTCGGTCCAGCCGAAGCTGGGCTAAGCATGATTGAAGCGGCAATCATTCTGCCGTTAGTGCTGCTGCTGATTATTGGAATTATTGATTTTGGTAGAATTCTCGCCGTGCGCGGGATACTCACTACCGGCGCCTACAACGGCTGCAACCTCGCCGCAAAAATACCGGGGCTTGAATTGGACGATCGGCTTTGCGCTGATCAAAACCCGCCAAATCCACCAGCCTGCGACGACGGCACACAGATTGCGAATCAAGGTAAAGTTGGCTCTGCTAGAGCGAGCGTCATTGCCCGCGCGAGAGAGCTGCCGCTAGCCACACTACTTACCGACAACACGCCGAGCATGGCCGTCTTAACTGACACCTTTCACCTTCGCCCGGGAGACAGCAGTTTCACTGACTCCAAGGGTGAAGTGTTTACGCATTTCGACTGCGCTTGCCGCGACCGCGTCAGTACCAGCCCTGGAAACTGCCCAATTTTTCCACCAGATCCCGGCGCGGATCCGCCGATTCCTTTTAACGGCTACGAGCAAATGAATTTCTCCTGCCCGCACCTTGTTGGAATGCTTGCTGATGTAGATACGTTTATTCCTGGGATCGGAACTTTAAGAGTAGCCGGCAATGCAGCATGTTTCCGGGAGATTACGCTATCCGGGTCCTTTCCGGCCTACAACCCGCCACCACCGACTACGACTACGTCAAGCAGCACCTCCACTACATCTTCAAGTTCGTCTTCGTCGTCGACGACTTCTTCATCTTCTTCAACAACGTCGACAACCAGCTCGACTAGCTCGACGACTTCAACAACGAGCTCAACAAGTTCAACAACTTCGACAACTTCATCGACAACCTCGACTACGTCGACAACCAGTTCAACGACTTCGACAACTTCAACTACTTCATCAACGACTTCGACTACGTCTACGACGAGTTCTACATCTTCAACAACTTCAACTACCTCATCGACCACGTCGACTACGTCGACAACCAGCTCAACGACATCGACAACCTCGACTACTTCATCAACGACTTCAAC
>JAGRAN010000092.1:0-1021 GCA_020434585.1 Bdellovibrionales bacterium | reverse complement strand
TCGTCGACCACGACTACCAGCACTGCCTGCTTTGATTCGACTCAAGATTGCTACGGAGCAAACAGCGGTGGTACGGAAGGAACTTGCTTTCAGATCTGCGGAAAACTGCAATTCCTTGGTTGCGTTTGTCGGGATAATTCCGGCAGCTAACTCATTGCCGCTCAAAGAATTTTCCCGCCAAAGCTAAAACGCCCAGATCCGATCAGCTTCAACTAAAGTGAAGCTAATTCCGCGTCGATAGCATCGATAATGACAAGGAAGGCCGCGAAATTATAAACATTATTTCGTAGCAATCTTATCAAATGTTCAATTTTGTGCTATTCTTGTAGGTAATGATGCGATGAATTGTAGGGCGCCCTTCCCTACAGCAGGTGCGGTGGATTTAGCAACACATACGACTTACACCGGGTTTTCCAGGCTTTTCTCGGCTGGAACACCATAACAGGAGGTTTTTCCCCAGATGTACTTCAACCTCAGACGAAACAGCGCTCGCCGAAAAAACGACGAAGGTGTGGCGCTCGTAGAATTCGCAATAATGTCTCCATTTTTGGTAGGGCTGCTCGTAGCAATTGTCGATATGGGAATGCTGCTCGATCAGTATCTACACGTGGTCAATATCGCGCGCGATTCAGCGAGACTCGCCGTGCAGATCGTTAATCACGAGCAAAACCAGCCATGCACCGTTACATACGGTGCGCCTTGTGCACAGACGAACGCCAGCATCGCACATCAGCGAGCCTGGTATTTGCTGCAATACATGGCACCAAACCTCGACCTTGGCGCTTCAGGAGATCCGCAGCTGCAAACGGTTTCAAATCTATTTGTAGATGGCAGCGGAACGGGTGAAGATCAGACGGTCCGCTTCAGCGTAATTGGTGAATTCGTCAGTCTCAATGGCCTAAGACTGCCGATCAGCGTCCAGGCAACCGGTGGATACCGTGTAATCGGTGCCGGTGGTGGTGGTGGCGGCGGTGGTGGCGGCGGCGGCGGCGGCGGCGGTTTCTCTCAGCCTAGAGACAAG